>JBDTOF010000065.1:0-1778 GCA_039933375.1 Chloroflexota bacterium | reverse complement strand
CGCATCGACGGGTTTCCGCGGCACCTCAGCATCCATTCGGGCGGGATGCTCGTCACCGCGGCCCCGCTCATCGACATCGCGCCGCTGGAGCGAGCGACGATGAAGGATCGCGTGGTCGTCCAGTTCGACAAGCGGGATGTCGAGACACTCAAGCTCATCAAGCTGGATCTGCTCGGTCTCGGCATGCTCGCGGCCATCGACGAGACGCTCCAGCTCATCGAGTCCGACTGCGCCACCTGCCTCGATCTCGACGCCATTCCCGAGGACATCGGCGAGGTCTTCGAGATGCTCCAGGCGGCCGATACGGTCGGGGTCTTCCAGGTCGAGAGCCGGGCCCAGATGCAGACACTGCCGAAGTCGAAGCCCCGGAACCTGGACGATCTCGTGGTGGAGGTCGCGATCATTCGCCCCGGTCCCATCCAGGGCAACGCGGTCCATCCGTATCTGCGCCGGAAGCAGGGTCTCGAGCCGGTGACCTATCTCCACCCCAGCCTCGAACCGATCCTCGCCGAAACCCTCGGCGTGATCCTCTACCAGGAGCAGGTGATGAAGGTCGCCATTCATGTCGCGGGCTTCACGGCGGCCGACTCGGACGGTTTCCGCCGGGCGATGGGCACATGGCGGTCGACGAGTGAGATGGAGAAGCTGCATCGGCAATTCGTCGATGGCTGCCTGCGGCAACCGGGCATGACCGAGGAGACGGCCGAGGAACTCTTCGGCAAGGTCTCCGCGTTCGCCAGTTTCGGGTTCGCCAAGAGCCATGCTGCCGCGTTTGCCCGGACCGCCTACGAATCGGCGTTCCTGAAGCTGTTCTACCCGGCCCAGTTCCTGGTCGGGCTCATCAACGCGCAGCCGATGGGCTTCTACCCGATCGAGGTCCTGGTCAACGATGCCAAGCGCCACGGTGTGGCGGTGATGCCCGTGGACATCAATGCCTCGTCGTACCGGACGACCACCGAATGGGCCGGTCGCCCCGGCTGGGCACTGGCGGGATCAGCCGGTGACGACGGGACCCACGATGCAGACGATGGCGAGCCGATCCCCGATGGTGCGGGGATCACCGCCCACCCACGCCCGGTCCGGTCCTCGGCCTGCTTCAATCCGCCTGCGGCCACGCGGGATCGATGGGCCGCCGAGAGCGCCGTCGGCTGGGGCGTTCGGCTCGGGCTGCACCTCGTGAAGGGGATTGGCGAGCAGCACCAGGCACTCCTGGATCGCGAGCTGACCCGCGGCCCCTACGCCTCACTGGCCGATGTCGTTGAGCGAACCGGACTCCCCGAAGAAACCGTGGAGCGGCTGATCCGGACCGGCGCGCTTGATTCGCTCGGACGGCCCCGGCGTGAGTTGCTCTGGCAACTACGCGAGGTCATGGGCGCAGCGCGTGGTAAGACGGATGGACGCGCGAGTCGAGGCGCGGCACGGGGCCGCGGCAAGCGTTCAACGGCGGCTGGCCGGCCAATGGATCTGCGACTACCAGCCACGGATGCTCCATCGCTGCCCCCGATCTCGGAAACGGAACGGGTGGGGGATGCCTATGCCGTGGTCGGGCTGGACGCGAGGCGGCAGGTCGTATCGCTCTTCCGGCCGGCGTTGGATCGACTGGGAGCCGTGACGAACGCCGCGCTCGCGGATCGCTCCCCGGGCCCGGTCCGGATCGGTGGCCTCGTCGTCACCCGCCAGCACCCCATGACCGCCAAGGGAACGGTCTTCCTGGCCCTCGAGGATGAGACCGGCATGGTCAACGTCACGCTCTGGCCCGACACCTGGGCGCGGCTGCG
>JBDTOF010000064.1:0-3303 GCA_039933375.1 Chloroflexota bacterium | reverse complement strand
GGATCGAGAGGATGCTCCGGCCCCGCCGGTCGACGATGCTGGCGAAGATCACGTTGGCGAGGGCGTCACCCGACTCACCCTCCACTTTCAGCTCCAGCAGGTCTGATCCCGCCGTGTGAGGCCGCAACTCGACACGGATGTGCCCCGGGTGTCCCCAGCTCGTCGCCCATGCCGCAAGCCATCCCTCGAGCAGCTTGGTGGGCACCTCGGTCTGGACGAGGTGCTGATGTTGCGTCGAGCCTTTGCCCATCGCCTTCGTCGCTGCGGTCCGCCCGGAAGCGGCCATCAACGCCGCATCGAGCCGGTCTCCACCGACGAGGGACTGTGGCGTTCGGTATGGCGACTCAAGCAGTCGGAACTTCCGCTGGAGGCGGGCTAGCGCGAGCATCCCGTCATCTCTGAGCGCCGTCGCGAACTCTTCGGCGGCGAGGCCGTCGATTTGGTGTCCTCCATAGGTGATGAAATTGAAGACGAAGCCAAGCTTTCCGAGGTCTTCAGGGAA
Organism: Chloroflexota bacterium; assembly: GCA_039933375.1. Lineage (GTDB taxonomy): Bacteria > Chloroflexota > Limnocylindria > Limnocylindrales > CSP1-4 > UBA5189. Next base: position 2,801 of record JBDTOF010000064.1, on the reverse strand, counting down.
TCGCCGCATCTCATCGTCGCTCAGCCCCGTGGTATCCCAATTGAACGACGGCGACAGGTTGTATGCCAGCATCTTGTCCGGATACTCGGCATGGATCGCGTGCGCGAATCGTCGTGCGTCATCGAGGTCAGCCGTCTTCGTTTCCATCCACAGCAGGTCGGCGAACGGCGCCGCCGCCAACGACTTGGCGATCGCATAGTCGATCCCGCCCTGGACTTGGTAGTAGCCGTCCGGCGTCTTCGGCAGCTCAGGATCCCAGGTGAGCTGGATGTCGAGTGCGTCCGCCTTCGCACGGATTTCGGAGAAAGCCGCTCGGCGTGCGAAGGCGATCCACTCCTCGAGCGTCGTGTCGAACCGCTCGCCCTCGCCGATCCGAAGCTCGAGGGTCTCCGCAACAGCCGCGCCGTAGGTCATGACGTTCGCTTGCGCCATCCAGATCTCGGCGTACCGGGTATCGATGACGTCCAGTAGCCCCTCGATGGGGGCTCCGACGCCCGCATCGGCCACGGACTGGACGGTCTGTTCGATGAGTGACATGAGCCCGACACGCGCGAGCCAGGCGGCAGCCTCGTGCATCTCTGCCTGGGGCACCGCGAACAGCAGATGACCGCGGATGTCGTGGAGTCCGAGGTCGTGCAGTGACCTCTGGATCGCGAGGAAGCCCACCCGGTAGCTGGGCACGTCGAGATTGGTCGCCCCAAGGATGAAGGGCTGGTCCCGTTCGTCGCTCCGGTTGTCGAGAAACGTCGCGGACTCGGCATCCGTCCGGGCGACGATGATGCCCGGCACCCGCATGACGTCCAGCTGCAGGCGCGCAGCGTTGAGCCGCTTGTTCTGCTCGTCCTGGGCGACGAGGACCTTGCCGGCCTGGTGTCCGCATTTCTTGGCGCCCGGCTTCTGGTCCTCGATGTGGTATCCCGGCACCCCGACCTCGACGAATCGACGGACGAGGTTCCGAACGTGGGCATCGCCGCCGTGCCCGGTATCGGCGTCCGCGATGACGAAGGGCCGGAAGTCCACCTCCGGCGTCGTCCGCTGCTGCTCGTCGTCCATCTGCGTTCGGGCGAAGTGCTGGTTCTTGTCGGCAGCAAGAAGCGCTCGAACCAGTCCGGCCGCCTCGTCCGGGACCTGGCTGAGGGGGTAGCTGGCAAGGTCCGGACCTGGGTCCTCGGTCTTAGACCCCTTCGCCGAGGTGGCCCAGCCGCCCAGGTAGATACCTTCGATCCCCAGCCGCTTCATGGCCACTGCCTGGCCCGGTGAATAGGGACCGAAGGTCGTCATCTGCCGGCCCTGCGAGAAGAGCTCACGTAGCCGGGAGTAGAACGCCTCGGCTGCCGTTCGGGCGATGGTGTAGTCGGGCTGGATGGTGCCCTGCTGGGCGGCAACCTCGCGCGCGCTGTGGAGACGGACGAGGCCGTCGAATCGAGGCTGGGTCATCCACCGTGCGGCGGCCGCAACCTGGATATCGAATGCGTCCGCGGCGATCTCCGCGTGCTGCGCGTCATTCGGCGCCGCTGCGGCCACGGTGGCTGTATCGCGCGTCACCTGACCCGTCGCGCGGGTCATTCGTTCTCGTGATCCCTTAGGCAAACGTGCGGGCACTCGCACTCGGACAGGAAGCTGTATGGGGGCGGGCTTTCGTTGACGGATCTGCCGCGGTCGGTTGTGTCCGCGACCAGGCTCCTGAAGCGCAAGAGCATGTTCGAGCCGAGCGTCTGCTTCCGGGCTTTGGGGAGGGTCAGTGCAATGTTCATGTTCGTGGGGACGTCCTTTCACGGTTCAGGGGTCCACCCTACGATCTTGTCGACAATCAGTCCAATCGAACGTAGTGTATTGGACGATCAGTAGAACTGATCAGTCCCTCGGTCGCATGGAGGCTTGCTCGTGCTATTGGCCCAGATCGAAAGCTTCATCGAGATTGCAAGGCAGGGGAACATGCGACGCGCCGCAGATGCGCTCTCCATCAGCCAGCCGGCGCTTACAGCCCGACTGCAGGCGCTCGAAGGGGAGCTCGTCGCAACGCTGTTCCAGCGGACGCACACCGGGATGGTAATGACTCCCGCCGGTCGAGCGTTCCTCCCACACGCCGACCGCGCCATCGAGGCGATCCGGAGCGGCCGTTCGCTCGTCCGGGAGCTCGAACACGGCGTCATCGGTGAGCTCGCGCTCGCGGTCGCCCCTGCGGTCAGCGCCTACGTCCTGCCCGAGATCCTGGTTCGCTTCACCGAGCGACATCCGGACGTTCGCCTCCGGGTCCGGACCGGACATTCGGAGATGATCCTCGACCTCGTGGATCGGGGCGAGGTGGACCTCGGGATCGTCCGCCAGCTCCGCGATGAACGATTCCGCAGCAGTCCGCTCTACGAAGATGAGCTCGTCCTGATCGCCCGGCCGGACCATCCGTTCGCGCAAGCGGGCAGGATCGACGTGTCGGAGATCAAACATGCCCAGCTCATCCTGTTCGACCGGACGTCGAGCTACTACGACCTGACGAACGCCATGTTCCGTGCCGCCGGAGTCATCCCCCGCGGCATCACCGAAGTTGACAACATCGAGGCGGCGAAGCGGATGGTCGAACGAGGGCTCGGTGTGGCCCTGCTCCCCGGGACGGCCGTCGCCGACGATCTGGCAGCTGGCGCGGTTCGGGAGGTCGGGCTCGGTGGCGCGGCCGCGATTCGGCGGCAGATCGTGGCAGTCGAGCGGTTGGGTGTCCGTCCCACCTCGGCCTTCTCGGGGACCCTGTGGGATCTTCTCGAGCGGATTCCCGAGCTCATCCCGCGAGCGCTGCCGATCACCGCACT
>JBDTOF010000063.1:0-18682 GCA_039933375.1 Chloroflexota bacterium | reverse complement strand
ACCACGACGTTCGACGAGATGAAGCCAACCATCACGTTCGGCTGATCATCCGGGCCCGGCTGGCGCCCGCCTCGCTTCTCGCAAGGCCCGACCCGGTTCCGGCAGGCCGTCACCTGGTCCTCGAAGCAAACACGCGGACGCAATGCCGCGAGGCCTGAGCGCTATCCCCTCGTTGCCCTGACGAGGACCGGCGAACGGGGGTCCCCGGGCGGGGAAGTGGTGGAGCGGCATATGACCGTAATCGCCACGGTCGTCGGCGGCATTCCCGCCTATTGGGTGGACCCGCAGATCTGTTCCGCGCTTGACGACTGCGGTGCTTCACTCCGAACTCGTCGCCGTTCCACTCATGCCGGCTTGCCAATGCTGTTCGCCCCTTCCGGCGTGCGAGACTCGCCGTCTCCCTGGTTCGTTGCGGTGCCCAACAGGGCCAGGGCCAGGGCCGTCGTCGCGAGCACCCCGGCGGCGAGCAGGTTCATGACGAAGGCAAGGCCGAGCGTGGCGGCCAGGATCGGGACGAGGAGCACCCCGAGCGCCTCTCCTGCAACTGCCGTCGTCATCATCAGTCCACCGAACCGGCCGCGATAGGCATCGGGGACGATCAGCTGGAAGATCGTCATCCTGACGATGTCGATGACGAGATTGGCAGCTGCGACGAGGGCCATCGCGAGGAATGCGACTGCAAGATCGGGGGCCAGCCCGAGGAGGATCAGGGAGGCGGCGAAGCTCGCTGCGGCGACGACCACAACGGGCCGAAGCCGCCGCTGGAGGATGAGGACGCCCGCAACCAGCGATCCGATCACGCCGCCGACCCCGATCGCGGCCGTCAGGTAACCGGCTGCAGCCTCGCCGCCGCGGAAGGTGTCGATCGCGAGGATCACGGCAACGACGTCGAGGGCTCCGAACGCCATGTCCGTGAGGACTACCTGGATCATGAGACCGGACACGGCGGGCAGGTTCACGACATCGCGCAGCCTGCGTCGGGGACCGGGACCGGGACCGGGACCGGGTCCGGTCGACTCGTCCGGCACCACCGCAGTCGCCGCCGCGCCGCCCGGTGCAGCAATGCTCGCCCTGGCCCTGGTCGCCGGGATGGACAGGAGGATCACGACGTCGAGGGCGAACGTTGCCGCATTCAACGCGAATGCGATCTCCACGCTCGCCAATCCAATGACGACCCCGGCGAGCACCGGCCCAACCACCATGGACAGGCTGTCGAGGGTTCCCCACGCGCTGTTCGCGGGACCGTATTCCGATTCGTCCCGGACGAGGCTGGGGATCAGCGCCCGAAGCGCCGGGTGGAACAAGGGCGAAAACGATCCAGCGACGAACGCAGTGGCTGCGATCGCAAGCACGGATCCGCCGGTCACGACGAGCGCGGCCAGGATCAGCATGCATATGCCACGCCCGATGTCTGACACGATGAGCACATACCGGCGATCGAAGCGGTCCGCGGTGAATCCGGCCGGGATCGAGAGGAGGAGGTACGGCACGAGCCGGATCGCCCCGACGACCGCGACGACCGTCGCGTCGTGGCTCTCGCGATACAGCAGGACGAGCAGGGCGACGAGGTACGTCCTGTCACCGACCAGCGAGATGAACTCGCCGAGCAGCAGCCGAGACAACGGCCCGTTCCCGAGCAGCCGTCGATAGGCCGCCACGCCTAGGCCACCACGTGCCCGCTGTTCTGTTCCTCGAGCCAGCGCTGCAGCGGGGCGAAGTACTCGAGGAGGGCGGTGGGGTCCATCTCCCGCTCGCCGGTCAGCGCGAAGAGGGCCTCGGGCCACGGACGGCTCCGGCCCATCGCGAGCATGGCGTCCAGCTTCTCGCCGGCCGACCGGTCGCCGTAGACGGAGAAGCGGTGGAGTGGCCCGGTGAATCCTGAGGCGCGAGCGAAGGCACGGTGGAACTGGAACTGCAGGATCAGGGCGATGCAATAGGGAACGACGGGGACGTTTGCGGCCACGTGGTACTTCGCCGCCGCGTCGAAGTCGGATTCGCTGCGCGGCACCGGCGGCGCGATGCGCTGGTATGTCCGCGCCAGGTCCCACCACGCGGCGTTGTAGTCGGCTGGCGTGACCTCGCCGGAGAAGACCTTCCAGCGCCACTTGTCCAGCGCCAGGCCAAACGCCAGGTACGGCACTCTATCGAGTGCGGTGCGCAGAAGCAGCGGCACATCCTGGCCGTCAGCAGGTTCCTCGTCAAGGAGACCCACCTCTCTGAGATAGCCAGGCGTCATGGACAGGGTGATGGCCTCGCCGATTGCTTCGTGGAACCCGTCGTTGGCGCCGTCGCGGTACAGGAACGGCTGATCCCGATAGGCGCGGAAGTACATGTGGTGGCCGAGCTCGTGATGGACGGTCATGAAGTCGTCTGCCGTGGTCTCGATGCACATCGAGAGGCGCAGGTCGGCATCGGCGTCGATGTCCCAGGCGGTGGGGTGGCACATGACGTCGCGATCAGGTGGTTTCGTGAAGAGCGAACGGTCCCAGAAGGATACCGGCAGCGGATCGAAGCCGAGGGAGGTGAAGAAGCGTTCGCCGAAACGGACCATCTCGACCGGGTCCACGTCCCTGGCTCGCAGCAGCGACGTCAGGTCCACACCCTCAGCACGGCCCGCGGTCGCGAGCAGCGGGTAGACGTTTCCCCAGGAGTCGCTCCACATGTTGCCCAGCAGGTGGGCGGGGATCAGGCCACCGGCCGCCACGGCGCCTTGTCCATAAGCCCGGCCGAGCCCCGCGCGGGTGTAAGCGTGCAGCGCGTCGTACAGCGGCTTGATCTGCAGCCAGAGGCGATCCATCTCGGCGGCAAAGTCGGCGGCGGCCATGTCGTAACCCGAGCGCCAGAGGGCTCCCAGGTCGGCAAAGCCGAGGTCACGTGCACCGCGGTTCGCCAGCGCCACGTACCGTGCGAAGGGCTCGCGCATCGGCGGTGCGACCGTACGCCAGCCACGCCATGCGTCCAGCAGCGCATCGGGATCGCGGCGCTCAGCCATGACAACAGACAGCTCGCCGAGGTCTCTGCCGTCGTACCGGCCCTTGCCGAATTGGGCCTCGAGCGCGGCCACCGTGCGGGTCAGTTCTACCTGCGCCTCGACGGCACGTGGGCCCGGCAGCCGAACCGCGAGCTTGATGAGGCTGAGCTGGCGCGCGAGGTCGTCGGGCAGGACGGTCCGTTCGAACCGTGCGGCCTCGGCGGCCAGCTCCATCGTCGCGCTGACCTTATCTGCCTGGCGGTCTGCGGCGAATTCTTCGGTCTCGGCGGTGATGTGGGTGGCCTGCGCCCACGCGGCACGATCGGCCTCGATTGAGACGTCGAGCATGCGGGCATTCGCGCGGGCGAGGAAGGACGATGCATCGGCTGCGGTGAGCACGGCATCGACGGTCATCTCGGGTTGGGATGATAGACGTCCGGTCAGCACAGGGTCAACGCACAACCGCGACCGGCTGAGCCGCCAACGACCCTGCGCCAGAATGCGCCGGCGGCGCCACGGAACTGGCGTCGCACTCGGGCGGCGAGCTCGGTTGGATAGGGCACTTGCTTGACATGCAAGAGGTCACTGGTTCGAGCCCAGTGTCGCCCACCATACCTTGTCGGAGGGCCGGACAGTTGCAGGGGACGCAATCCCTGGAGACCTAGAGAACCCGGGTCAGGACTTCCCAGGCCAGCCAGGCAGCGGCACCTGACGCGGGGATGGTCAGGACCCAGGCCACCATGATGTTCCCGGCGACGCCCCATCGAACGGCCGACAGCCGGTCGCTGGAGCCCACGCCCATGATGGCCGAAGAGATCACGTGGGTCGTCGAGACCGGCATCCCAAAATGGGACGCGGTGAGGATGATTGCGGACGCGGTCGTCTCCGCCGCGAATCCATGGACGGGATCGAGCTTCACCACTTTCTGACCCATCGTCTTCATGATCCGCCAACCGCCGGCCGCGGTACCCAGAGACATCGCAGACGCGGCAAGGATGATGACCCACAACGGAATGGGTGCGCCGTGCGGGAGAATGCCGGCCCCGATGAGGGCGAGCGTGATGATGCCCATCGTCTTCTGCGCGTCGTTTGAGCCGTGGCTGAACGCCATGAACCCGGCCGAGATCACCTGGAGAACCCGGAACCGGTCATTCAGCCGGCGCGGATGGGCCCTCTTGAAGACATTGAGGATCACGACCATCAGGAAGAAGCCCAGCACCACCCCGATGATCGGGGATGACACGAGAGGCACGAGGACCTTGTTGACGATACCGTCGATCTTGAGGGCCCCGGTGCCGCTCGCGGCGATCACGGATCCGATCAGGCCGCCGATCAGGGCGTGACTCGAGGATGAAGGGATCCCCAGCCGCCATGTGATCAGGTTCCAGATGATCGCACCAACCAGGGCTGCCGCCACGATGATCTGGCCGGCGCTCCCGTCGGGCGTATCCGCGATGCCCGACGCAATCGTCTTGGCGACGGCGGTTCCGGTCAGGGCGCCGAGGAAGTTCGCACTGGCCGACATGAGGATGGCGTGGTCGGCGCGCAGGGCGCGCGTGGAAACCGAGGTCGCGATGGCGTTCGCGGTGTCATGGAACCCGTTGATGTAGTCGAAGGCCACCGCGAGCAGGACGACGACCAACAGGAGGAGGGAAAAGCCTTCGGGCACGGACCAAGGCTAGCAGGTGGAGCGCACGGCCCGCGGGCTCTCGCAGCGGCGCCCGGTTTCGCCGACGGCCGTGTCTCCGGCGCGTGGGTGGCCATCGCCGCTATCCTTCCCGCCATGCGATTGAGCGAGCTCTTCTTCACGACCCTCCGCGATGACCCGGCCGACGTCGAGATGCCGTCTCATCGGCTGCTGCTCCGGGCCGGCTATATCCGCCAGCTCGGGTCGGGTATCTACTCGCTCCTGCCGCTGGGCTTCCGCGTCACGAGGCGGGTCGAGCAGGTCATCCGCGAGGAGATGAACCGGATCGGCAGCCAGGAGATGGAGATGCCGGTCGTCCATCCGGCCGAGATCTGGAAGGAGAGCGGCCGCTACTACAAGATCGGCCCCGAGATGGCCCGGTTCAAGGACCGCGGCGACCGGGACATGGTCCTGGCGATGACCCACGAGGAAGTCGTGGCGCTGCTCCTCCGCGACATCGTCCAGAGCTACCGACAGCTGCCGATGATGGTCTACCACTTCCAGACCAAGTTCCGCGACGAGCCCAGGTCACGGGGCGGCCTCATCCGGGTCCGTGAGTTCGTGATGAAGGATGCCTACAGCATCGACCGCGATGAAGCGGGCCTCGACCGCAGCTATCGACTCCAGTACGGCGCCTACGAGCGCATCTTCGAGCGGCTCGGCCTGAAGGCCATTGCGGTCGGTGCCGATGTCGGGATCATGGGCGGTTCCGGTGCCCATGAATTCATGGTCCTCAACGAGTTCGGCGAGGACACCCTCGTCGTGTGCGATGCCTGCGGGTTCGCCGACAACCAGCAGATCGCGATCGTCGGCAAGCCCGATCCGGCACCGGAGGACGCTCTCCCGATGGAGGACGTCGAAACACCGGGCGCCACGACCATCGATGCCCTGGCGAAGTTCCTGGACATGCCGCGCAGCAAGACGGCCAAGGCCGCCTTCTTCATGACCGGCGATGACCGCTTCGTGGTGGCGATCGTCCGGGGCGACTACGACGTCAATGAGACGAAGCTGGTCAACGTGCTCAAGGCGCGTGGTGGCCTTCGGCCGGCGACGGTCGAGGAGATCAATGCCCGGGGCATGGAGGCCGGCTACGGGTCGCCGATCGGTGCCCGTGACTCGGTCGTCGTGGTCGATGAACTCGTCGCCCGCTCCTCGAACCTGGTGGCAGGTGCCAATCGGCCCGGCTGGCATGTCCGCAATGTCAACGTGCCGCGCGACTACACGCCCGACCACACCGCCGAGATCACGAACGCCCGGGAGGGCGACCCGTGCCCGAACTGCGGACAGCCCGTCACGCTTCGCCAGGGGATCGAGGTCGGCAACATCTTCAAGCTCGGGACCGACTTCACCGTCGCGTTCGGCTCGACCTTCCTGGGTGAGGACGGGATCGCCCATCCGATCGTCATGGGTTCCTACGGGATCGGGCTGGGTCGGAACGTGGCCTGCATCGTCGAGGCCCACCACGATGCAAAGGGGATCGTCTGGCCAGATGAGGTGGCGCCCTACGCCGCGCACCTCGTGACCATCGGGGCAGCGCGAGATCCGAACATCGCCGAGATCGCGGACCGGCTGCACGGCATCGCCGCCGACGCCGGTCGCGACATCCTGTACGACGACCGCGACGAATCCCCGGGCGTGAAGTTCACCGATGCCGAGCTGCTCGGCATGCCCTGGATCGTGACGGTCAGCCCGCGCTCAATTACGGCCGGCGGCGCCGAAGTCACGCGCCGGGCCACGGCTGACCGCAACACCGTCCCGCTCGAAACCGTCGAGGGCTGGCTCCGGGACGGTTTCCCAGCCGCCTGACCGGCGTACCCGGTCGGACGCTACGGCGCCTTCACGACGTTCGTGGCCGAGTTGATGTCGCTGATGTCCACGACCACGGCGAACCCTCCGCCGCTCGAGTCGGCAGAAGCAACGACGGACGCCTCGCTGTGGACGAGGTAGCCGCCGTCCTTCGAGATCCAGACATCGGATGACCAGGTGCCGCTGACGCCCGCGATCGCAGACAGGATTGCGCCGATTCCCTCACCGCCCTTGTAGTGGGTCGTGGCGACGCCGTTCTTCTGCTCGTCTCCGACCCGCGTGTTGTCGGCCACGCCCGGCACGAAGTACAGCGAGAACAGTTGCTCAGGGCGGAACGCCGTGAGCGCCTGGGTGAACATTTCCGCCTGTGCCGCAGGGATCTCCTGCCACGGATCCTCGGCTCCGGACCTCACGAAGGCCCTCTCTGGCAGCAGGATGTAGGAGGTCTGGTCCGTGACATTACCGCTCGCGTCCTTGTCGATCAGGTCGAGCGTTTGGGCCTTGTCCGGCTTGTTGATGACGATGCCGGTGAAGACGGTACTGCCGGCACTCGTGTCAGTGCTGTCAGCCGAGGCGGTCTGCGTCTCGACGCTGAACTTGTACGAGTCGGCGTTCTCGAGGTTCGTTGCGGCGCCGGAGAAGTCGAGGGAGCCACCTCCCGGCTCGGTTGACGCAGCTCCGGTATCCGACGAAGGCGCCTCGGTGGCCGCTGTCTCAGTCGGTCCGGCCGGCGATGGTCCGGCCGTAGACGGCGCCTGCGACGCAGATCCACCGCAGGCGACGAGGAGCAAGGCCATGGTTGCCGCAAGCGCAAGGCCGCGGATCTCCACCTGACCACGTGATCGTTGATCCATCGGAACCTCCCCCAATTCGGTGGCCGTGCGGCCACGCTCAGGTGGCCAGTCAATGGTCCCGCACCATGCGAGACGGATCTCACCTATTGCTCTTGGTCTTCTTCGAGCCCCGACAGATCCACGATCGTCCCGTCGAGCGCATTGATCGTTCCGGTGGCTCCGTCCGAGACCAATTCAACGCTCGCCATCGTACCGTCAGGGATCAGGTCAATTTCCGGGTCATCGGTCCGGGCGATGGTAAATGTCACGCTCGGCGGGATTGCCGCGCCGATGGACACCTCGCTGATCCGGTACGGCGACCCTTTCGACTTCAACGACGTGTTGGCCCGCTCCTGGAGCGCGGTCGCCTTGATGACGACATCCGCCAGGACAGTCGGATCGATTCGATCGATCGCCGTGGCGACACCACGCCGGGCGCGAGCCACGGCCTGGCGCGCCTTTTCGGCGCTCGAAGGGTCGCGGAGGATGGCCTGGGCCCGCTCGGTACCGTCCGTCGCGGCATGGCGCGCTGACTCGGCGGCCTGGCGGGTCTGGTCAGCGGCCTGGGCTGCGGCTTGCTTGGCGCGGTCGAGGAAACTCATCGCAGCCCCACCCTTCGTGATGACTCGGGCGCCCTATGACCCCGAAAGTCAGGCGTGCTTGATCGTGATCCGCTCGATGATGTTGGCCACATCTTCGCACTTGTCGATCGTGGCCTCAAGGAGCCCGTAGACCTCTTTCCACTTGATCACCTCAAGCGGATCGCCGCCGCCCGAGAACAGGTCGGCGATCGCCTGTCGGGTGAGCTGATCTCCCTCGTTCTCCAGGCGGTGGACCTCGATCCAGTACTTCTCGAGACCCCGGAAGCCGCGGAGGTGGGTCAGCGCTTCATGGAGCTGTTCGCACTGGCGAACGATGATCGAGGCCTGCTGGATCGCGACCGGGGTCGGTGCCTCGATTCGATAGAGCACGAAGGTGTCGGACACCTCCTCGATGTAATCGAGGACATCGTCCAGCCCGCTGATGAGCGCGTGAATCTCTTCACGATCGAACGGCGTGACGAAGGTCGCCTCGAGTCGGTGGCCGATGTTGTGGCTCAACTCGTCCCCGACGTGCTCCGCGTCGCGAATCTCGCCGGATCGGCGCTCGAGCACGTCGTACGACCGAAGCATCGCCTCCAGAAGACGGGCGGCTCCAAGGACGTTGGCGGCGTCCTCAACGAACAGATCGAAGAAGCGTTCGTCGCGGGGGATCAGGCGCAGTCGCAAGGTGGTCTCCTCGAGCCGGCTGAGCGTAGGACGTGAAGGTGGACCGGCACCGTCCACGTCACGAGCAGAGAGTACCCCGTGCCTGAGGCAGCCGGCGCGGCGTTCCTCGCCTCGCGTGTGCGATGCTCCTGCCCGTGGACTCGTTCGTGCTCCTGTTCATTGCGCTCCAGGCGGTCATGATTGCCGTCGCCGTCGGGGTCGCAATTGCCCGCGGGAGGACAATCGACGCCATCACGGAGCGGCTCGCGGACGCGGCTCGCGGCGAGGGGGAGCGAACTCGCGGCGCCGATGATGTCGTCGATGCGGTGGCGAGGCTTCGCCGCCGGTCCGACGCCGCGGAATTCGCCCTCGACCAGCGGCTCCGCGACCTGGCGTATCTGGCGGATCTCATCGGCGTCGGGATCATTCGCCTCACGGACGACCTGCGGGTCGAGGTCGCGAACACGGCGGCGCATCTCTTCCTCCAGCGGCAGCCGGACTCCATGCTCGGCCGAACGGCTATCGAGGCGTTTGGCGACCATCGCATCGAAACACTTGCCCAGGAAGCCGCAGATCGAGGCTCTTCGAGCGGCGAGGTCGCCTTGCACGATCGCGATGGCCCAACCCTCGTGGTTCGGGCGCGGCGCTCGCCGATTCTCGGGATCTGGGTCGTCCTGGAGGACGTCGCAGAGCTTCGTCGTCTCCAGCAGATCCGGGCCGAGTTCATCGACAACCTGTCTCACGAGCTTCGGACGCCGATCACGACGATCGGTCTCCTGGCAGAGACGCTGGCTCGTGATGCCGACGCAGCGGGAGACGGGATCCCCGCCCGAATGCGCGAGCGAATCGGCAAGCTCGAGGTCGAGACGGGGACGATCGCCCAGATGATCAGCGAGCTGCTGGATCTCGCCCGGATTGAGAGTGGTGGGCGCCAGCTCCACCTGGACGAGGTCGATGTCGGGCGCCTCGGGGAGCAGACGGTCGAGCGACTGCGACCATTCGCGGAACGTCAGCACATCGAACTGGTTACCGAGATCGATCCGGGGTTGCCGTACGTCGCGGGAGAATCTGCCCAACTCGGACAGGTCTTCGCCAACCTGATTCACAACGCCGTGAAATTCAGCCCGCCGGACTCGACGGTGACCGTGGCCGTTCATCGAGCAGGGGACCAGGTTGAGGCTTCGGTGATCGATCACGGGATCGGGATTGCGGCCGCCGATCTGCCCCGGATCTTCGAGCGCTTCTACAAGGCGGATCGATCGCGGACGGCCGGCGGCGGGACCGGGCTCGGCCTGGCCATCGCCCGGCATATCGTCGAAGGCCACGGCGGACGGTTGGCCGCTCACTCCGAGGAAGGAGCGGGAGCAACGTTCACCATGAGCCTGCCTGTCTCCGACACCGCTCAAAACCCCGCGCTCAGTCGAGGAGCCTGATGCAACAGCTGGACGTCGCGACGCTCAACCTGCGAAACATCGCAGACCGCTGGCCGGAGCGCCTGCCGCTGCTGCTGTCGGACATGGCCGCGCTGCAGCCGGACCTCATGGGCGTGCAGGAGTGCGTCTTCGCGATCGGGCAGGACCGACTGCTCGGGGCAGCCGGAGAGGCTCGATACAGCATTCACCGAGGGTGGGCAGGGCGTCACGAATACGGCAACAGCGTGCTGGTCCGCGAGCCTTTCGTGAGCGGGTCGGTCGAGCGCCTCGATCTGCGTATGAACCGGTCAGCGCTTCGAGTCGAGGTGGCGATCCCTGCCGGCCCGTCGATCGCCATGATCGTCACGCACCTGCATCACGTCCCCGGCGACGAAGATACGCGCGCCGCACAGGCCAGGTCGCTGGTCGCGTGGCTTGCCGAGCACCCGTCGTCCGACGGCACGATCGTCGTGGGCGACTTCAATGCCGAGCCGGTCGAGGCGACCTATCGAGTAATGATCGACGCCGGTTTTCGATCCGCGCACGCTGAAGCGAACGGGACAGAGCCCGCCGTCACCTGGCCGTCCGGTATCCAGGCGCCCGGGATGGATGTTGATGGCGAGCCCGGCTGCCTCGACTACATCTGGTTGCAGGGACCGCTGCGCGCAACCGCCTGCCGTCTCGTCTTCGACCGGCCGGCAGCCGAGGATCCAACGCTCTACCCGTCGGATCACATCGGCCTGGTGGCCCGCGTCGTGGTCGGCGGCTGAGCATGGGCCATGCGTTGCGACTGGCGCACCGTGGCGACTGGCGCGTGGCGCCGGAGAATTCCCTGGCTGCGATGCGATCGGCCCTCGCCAATCCCAACTGCGACGGCCTCGAGTTCGATGTCCGGGGCTCCCGCGACGGCGTGCCGATCATTCTCCACGACGAAACTCTCGATCGCGTGCAGGGCCAGCCCGGGCGGCCGAACGATCTGACGGTGCCCGAGCTTCGGGCGGTTGGCGTTCCGACGCTGGCCGAAGTACTCGAATTCGTGGGACCGCAGCCATTCCTGGATGTCGAGCTGAAGGGCGAGCCGGTTCCCGCGATCGTGCCGGTCCTCGAGATGGCGCGCGGGCCGGGGTTCGCCCGGGCGGTCGTCTCCTCCTTCGAGGAAGAAACGTTGCGCTGGCTGCACGGTGAGCGGCCGGCGTGGCCCTGTTGGTTGAACGCGGATGAACTCACGCCGGAGACCATCGATCTCGCGCGCGACATCGGCTGCAGCGGCATCTCCGTCGAATGGCCGTCAATCACGAACGCCTCGGTCCGTCGGGCGAAGCGGGCCGGCCTGGAGGTTGCGGCCTGGACGGTGCGCCGCCGTCCGACCGTTGCCCGGCTCGAGCGGCTCGGCGTCGTGGCGATCTGCGTCGAGGCAGCGGCGCTCGACGGCTAGGCTAGGGTGGTTCTACCTCAACAGCAGGCGCCGCTGCCGCACCCACAGGCGTCGGTCTCCACCATCGCCAGGTCGCGGGTCGCTGCGGCGGACGGCAGGACCCGGGCCAACTGCACCCGGTCCACTCCCGCCCAGCTTGCGGGCTTTCGGGCCCGGATAATCGCGGAGTGCAGGCCATCGGCCACGTCGTGCGTTGGCTCGATGTCGATGTCAGTCAGCCCGACGGCCTCCAGGCCGAGGCGGAATTCCGTTGTCGAAAGAGCCCCGGCGATACAGCCGACGTAGCTGCCCCGCTTGGCGCGCTCAGCTGGAGCGAGTGAATCGTCGGCCACGACATCGCTCACGCCGATGCGCCCACCAGGCCTGAGGACCCGGGCGATCTCGGCCAGGACGGCACCCTTGTCACCGGCGAGGTTGATGACGCAGTTGCTGATCACGACGTCGACCGAGGCATCCTCGACCGGTAAGGCTTCGATGGTGCCCTTGCGGAACTCGACGTTGGTGATCGCGGCCTCGGCCGCATTGCGATTGGCGAGCTCCAGCATTTCGTCGGTCATGTCGATGCCGATGGCTCGACCGGTGGGCCCGACGCGTCGAGCCGAGAGGAGGACGTCAATGCCGCCCCCGGACCCGAGATCGAGGACGATCTCGCCCAACTGAAGCTCCGCGACCGCCGTCGGATTTCCACAGCCGAGCGACGCGAGCACCGCCGCGTCAGGCAGACCCTCGCGATCCGAGGTTTCGTAGAGCTGGGACCCGAAGACGATCCGACCGTCCTCCGCGGTCGCGGACTCGAGCGCATCGCTGCGGATCCCGGATGCGGGATCCGCGCTTGCCGCCCTGGCCGCTTCGGCGTACCGAGACCGTACGGTCTCGTGGATCTCTTCGACGGGGTTCGACGCGGTCATCTCGGTGGGGGTCATCCCGGCTCCTCGGTACTCGAAAGTAGTTACCCACGATCGCACGAATATCGATACTTGTCAATATCGATGAGCATCGAATATGCTCTCGACATGAAGCGTCTCATCGATCCGGATGTGCAACTCCTGACGGCCCTTGGCGACGCGGTGCGACTCACGATCGTCCGGCAGCTGGCCGCCTGTGACGGGATTTGCGCCTGCGATTTCACCGATGGGTTCGAGGTTTCGCAGCCCACCATCTCGCACCACTTGCGGGTGCTCCGAGAGGCCGGTGTCGTGACCTCCGAACGCCGTGGATCGTCGATCTACTACCGTCTCGCGCCGGCGGCGATCGGACGCCTCGGGGCCCTGGCCCGCGATCTCGTTCCGGGCGACTTCGTGACTGCGTCGGATCTCGTTCGGGAAGCGCGCCGAAGGCCCGTCGCGTCGGTACGCCTCACCACAGACTGAACGGAGTCTCAGTCCGAGACCGGTTCCAGCTCGCGGGCCACGAACTCCGTCGCCCATGCCTCGATCTCGTCGCGGATGCGACGATACCCAGCCAGCCGCTGATCCCGCGTGCCGGAGATGGTCGCGGGATCGTCGAACGGGGCATGGATTCGGCGGCCACCGCCCGGGAAGACAGGGCAGGCCTCGGCTGCCTCGGCACAGACCGTCACCACGACATCGAACGGGTGATCGAGGAACTCCGTCATCGGCTTGGAACGTGCCATCGACCAGTCGATATCACGTTCACAAAGCACCTCGATGGTCAGTGGGTTGACGACCGACGGATGCGTCCCAGCCGATGAAACCGTCACCGATGCGCCACCCGCCCGGGTCAGGAACGCCTCCGCCATCTGGCTTCGACAACTGTTGCCGATGCACAGGACCAGGATCATTGTGCTGGCCTTGGTGTCCGTGGGCGATTCCATCCGACCCATCCTACGGGTTGAGGTCTTCCACCTGGCCGGTCGCCAAGTGGACCACGTCCTCTGCGATGTTCGTGACACGGTCGCCGATTCGCTCCAGCCAGTGAGCGACGAGTACGGTTCGCGTGCCGCGCTCCACGGCGGTGCTGTTGGCCTCCATCTCCGCAATCGTCGCCGTGAAGACCCGGCCGTAGGCGTGGTCGATCTCGTCATCGCCGGCCGCCACGGCGCGTGCGGCTGCGCTGTCTGCATCCACCAGGGCCCGGAGCACCCCGCTCACGAGGGACCCGGCGAGTGCGCCCATCCGGGCAAGCTCGGCCACGGCCGGCACGGGTGGACCGGCCGGGAGCCGCCCGACCTGCTTGGCGACCCCGACGGCGTGGTCCCCAATCCGCTCCAGCTCCGAGGCGACGTGGTTGAGGGCCAGCAGGAATCGGAGGTCGCGCGCGACCGGGGCCTGGGTCGCGATCGTCGTCGCGATGAGCTCCATCACCTCGCGCTGCATCTCGTTGATCTCGGCATCGCCGGCGATCACGGTTTCGGCCACCGCGTCGTCCCGCGTGACGAAGGCTCGGACGGACGTCGCGATCTGCTGCTCCACGCGCGAGCCCATCCGCAGGACCGCGTCCTTGATCTCGCGTTCGCCTCGGTCGAGGGCGCCCCGTGGGTGCATGGGGTGCGCCGCGCCGCCGGCCTCGCCGCCGGAACCGTCCGTGGGCCCGCCCATCAGCCGAACCGTCCGGACACGTAGTCCTCGGTCAGCCGCTGCTCGGGCTTCGTGAAGATCCGTAGCGTGGGACCGCGCTCCACGATGTATCCCGCACGGTCGTCGGCCATGGTCATGAAGATCGTCGTGTCAGACGCGCGTGCCGCCTGCTGCATGTTGTGTGTCACGATGACGATCGTATAGTCCCTCGACAGTTCCGCCATCAGCTCCTCGATCTGAAGCGTGGCCCGCGGGTCGAGCGCCGAGCACGGCTCGTCCATGAGAATGACCTCCGGTTCGGTCGCGATCGTCCGGGCGATGCACAGGCGCTGCTGCTGGCCGCCCGACAAGGAAAGCCCGGACTCGCGGACCTTGTCCTTGACCTCATCCCACAGGGCCGCCCGCCGGAGGCTCCGTTCGACGAGCTCGTCCAGATTCCCCTTGAAGCCGTTGACCCGTGGTCCGAATGCCACGTTGTCGTAGATGGACTTCGGAAACGGGTTCGGCTTCTGGAAGACCATCCCGACCCGGCGACGGACCACCACCGGGTCCACGGCGCGCCCGTAGATGTCCGTGCCGTCGAACGTGACCCGGCCCTCCAGGCGGAAGCTCGGAACAAGCTCGTTCATTCGGTTCATGGTCCGGAGCAGGGTCGACTTGCCGCAACCCGACGGCCCGATGAGGGCGGTGATCCGTCGGCGCTCGACGTCGAGCGAGACGTCACGGATCGCCCGGAATCCACCGTACCAGCAGGAGATCCCCTCGAGGCGGATGGTGGTGGCCGACTCGCTCGCGTCGGATGACGCGGGGGTGGACGGGCGACGAGCGTCGGACGACGCGGTGATCCGGATCGGGACACCCGGCGACCGGGACCCGTTCGGGGCACGTGTTGGGCTAGTGAGGGTCACGGGAGGCTCCTTCTCCATCACGGCTACCAGGCGAGGTGCCGCGACAGGCGGGCACGGATGAGGATGGCCAGGGCGTTGAGCACGACCATGAGGACGAGGAGGACCGTGATCGCCGCAGCAGCGAGGGACTGGAAGTCGCTGCGCGGATCGCCCGCCCACTGGAAGATCTGGATGGGCAGGACCGTGTAGCCGGACGCGACCGGGTTCGGCAGGAAGGTTACGAAGGTGACCGCTCCGACGAGGATGAGCGGAGCCGTCTCACCGATCGCGCGGGCCATGGCGAGGATGATCCCGGTCAGGATCCCCGGTGCGGCGGCAGGAAGGACAGACCCGCGGACCACCTGCCAGCGGCTGGCGCCAAGCGCAAAGGCCGCCTCACGCTGCGCGCGGGGAACGGCGCGAAGCGCCTCCATCGAGGCGATGATCAGCACCGGCAGGATCAGGAGCGAGAGCGTGAGCGCGCCGGCGATCAGCGTGGACCCCAATCCGAGCCCCCGCACGAACAGCGCCAGCCCGAAGATCCCGTACACGATCGAGGGTACCCCGGCGAGGTTCGCGATGTTCGTGCGGAGCAGGCGGTTGAGTCGGCTGTCCTTCGCGTACTCCTCGAGATAGATCGCCGCAGCAACGCCGACGGGGAAGGTGATGAGCGCCACGAGCACGGCGATCTCAATCGTGCCGACGAGTGCCGGGAGGACGCCAGCGCGCTCCGTGCGGCGGGAGGGCGCTCCGGTCAGGAACTGGGCATCCAGCCAGGGCAGCCCGCGCGACAGGATGTCCCACAGGAGCACCAGCAGCGTCAGGAGCAGCGCGCCGACCGCGAGCAGACAGAGGCCCAGGAAGATGGTGCCGGCGAGCTTCCGGCGCATGAGGTTCGGCTCGAACCGGACGGCGGTCCCGGGTGCGACGTGTACCGCCATCAGTAGCGGTTCCGGAAGCGGGCGACGACGCGATCGCTCAGAAGGTTGAGGGCGAGCGTCATCAGGAAGAGCGTCGCCCCGACCGCGAAGAGCGCCTTGAACTGGATGGAACCGGCCGGCGTGTCACCCAGGCTGATCTGGACGATGAACGCGGTCATCGTCTGGACGCTCTCGCGGACATCGACGGTGAGCTGTGGGTTGGCACCGACCGCAAGAACCACGGCCATGGTTTCGCCGACGGCGCGGCTCATCGCGAGGATGATCGAGGCCATGATCCCGGACAGCGCCGCGGGGAAAACGATCCGTCGGACGACCTCGAACTTCGTGGCGCCCATCGCGACTGCGCCCTCCCGGAGGCTGCGCGGGACCGCGCGCAGAGCATCCTCGGAGAGCGACGCGATGAGCGGCGTTACGAGGATGCCCACGACGATACCGCCCGCCAGAACAGAGAAGCCGCCGATCCCCGGAACAAGCGACTTCAGGAGGACCGGCGAGACGAAGTTGATCGCGAAGAACCCCAGGACGACGGTCGGGATCCCGGCGATGAGCTCGAGGACCGGCTTCAAGACCATCCTCACTCTCGGCGAGGCGTACTCGGCCAGGTAGATCCCCGAGGCGAGGCCGAGGGGGATGGCGATGGTCAGGGCGAGCCCTGCGACCAGCAGCGTCCCCGTGACCAGTGGCAGCGCGCCGAACCTGAAGGGCTTGATCGACGCGGACCAGACCGTCCCGGTGACGTAGTCGACGAGCGGGACCAGCCGGAAGAACTCGATCGCCTCGATCAGGAGGACAACGACGATCCCGACTGTGGTCAGGACGCCGATCGCGGCAGAAAGCAACAGAAACGCCTCGACGAGGCGTTCGCGGACCGGTGTCCGCCGGGCGAAGGGTGCGGATGCAGTGGTCATGGGCTCCTCGGAGTCCCAGACGGCGCTTGGATCGCCGCCCTCGGAATGGGGAGGCGCCCCGGACCGAATCCGAGCTTCGGGCCGGGGCGCGGGAGGAGAGGGAACGGCTACTTCAGGGATGCCTCCAGAGTGGCCTTCGTGATGGCGAGCTCGTCGCCGGGCAGCGGCACGTAGCCGACCTCGCTGACGAAATCATTCACGCGGTCAAGGTAATAGGTGAAGAAGGCGGCGACCTCCGGTCGGGCGAGCGCCTGGCGGGACGGGTAGACGAAGAGCGGGCGGGACAGCGGGGAGTAGGAGCCGTCTTTGATCGTATCGAGCGACGGCGCGACGCACCCGCTTCCGGAGTCGATCGGCACGAGCTTCAGCTTGTCGGCGTTCTCCTCGAAATAGGCGAACCCGAAGTAGCCCAGGCCGTTGTCGTCGTTGGCGACGCCCTTGACGAGGGCGTTGTCGTCCTCGCTCGGCGTGTAGTCGGAGCGGCTCCGCTTCGCCTCGCCGTTGATGACCTCGGTGAAGTAGTCGAACGTGCCGGAGTCGGCGCCGGGGCCAAAGAGCTCGATGTCCTGGGCCGGCCATCCCGCCCTGACGTCGGCCCACGTCTTTACGGTGCTTCCCACGTCCCACATCGCCTTGAGTTCTGCGGTCGTGAGGCAGTCGACCCAGGTGTTGGCCGGGTTGACCACGACCGACAGGCCGTCGTACGCGACCTTCAGCTCAACCGGGTCGATGCCGGCGTTCTTGCACAGGGTCGCCTCGGAGAGCTCGTCATCGCTCGTGCCCAGCTGGCCGTCCGCGCCCGGCTTGTCCTTCGTCTTGATGGGCCGGGAGGCGTCGTTGGCGTCGGTGGCGTCGGCGCCGGTCGTGCAGAATTTCTTGAACCCGCCGCCGGTGCCGGAGAACGCGACGGTCACCTTGACACCGGTGTTCTCGATCTGGAACTCCTCAGCGACGGCGGCACTGATCGGGTACACGGTCGACGAGCCGTCGATCGCGATCTCGCCGGTGAGCGGTGCGGCGGACGGGGCCGTACTGGATCCGGGGTTACCCGTGGCGCCGGGGCTGGTGGCTGCTCCACCGCCACACGCGGCGAGCACGAAGGTGACGACCGCCCCGACAGTGAGAGCGGTGCGAAGTCCGGTCATGCGATGGGTTCCTCCTGGTGGCCGGGTGCGTCCCGGAGACCGCGCGATGCGGCGCGGCACGATCTACGGATGTCGATGCCAGAAGGCTGGGCCGCCGCGGTCAACCCGCGATCGGCGTGGCGTTAACGCTGGGTGAACGCGTGCCCGACGGCTGCGAGCGCCAGCTCGAGCTTCGACGTCGTCGCGGGCACCAGGTCCGGGCGGCGACGGAGGAGCCCTTCTAGGTCGTCCAGGTCCGCCTCTGCGCCCGAGCGCAGCTCAGCCTCGAGCTCCACCCATCGGGTGCGCCGACCGTCCGGGCGGGCTACCTCGATCTCATCGAGGCTCAGTTCGATGACACTGACGCCGATCGCGACGTCGCGCTGGAGGCGCCGCTGGCCGAGCGTCACGAGCGTCCACAGAGGATCCGTACCGATCGTCTGCAGGATTCGAGCGCGGGCCGCGCTCGGCGGCCAGGCCTGTGGTTCGTCGTCGTCGCCGGCGTCCCCCTCGAGCTCGAGGCGGCGGTGAACGGCGCCCCCGCCGCGCCGAACCAGGGATTTCACCGTCAGACGCCGTCGGTCCCGCTCTGTCCGGATCCGGGCAACGAGGCCGACCGCCCAAAGGCCGTCGTCGGCGGTGTCCAGGTAGCGATCCGCGAGGATCACGGTCCGAGCGCCGCCGATCGGGGTCACCTCGGGCAGCGAGTCCGAGGGATCCAGGATGAGGGCGTGGATCGCCGCATGGTCAAGCACGGTCAGCTTGAGCTCGACCTCCTCGGGCCCGGCCTCAGCGCGCGGCAGCACAGGTGGAGCAGGGACAGCGATCTCTCAGCACTACAAATGGGTAATAGCCCGTGGAATGGCCGTCCGCCCAACTGGGAGCGATGGCGTA
>JBDTOF010000062.1:0-1967 GCA_039933375.1 Chloroflexota bacterium | reverse complement strand
GGACCCACGCTCAAGCGATACGAGTATGGGGCACGACTCGCCGGATCGCCGCCATGGCCGTTAGTCGTATCGCAGTACCCGAACGCCCTGGCGTTCAAAGTCACGCGGATTGCGCGTCACCAGGGCAGCACCGAGGCTCCGTGCGGTTGCCGCGATCAGCGCGTCGGCGAGGCTTCGGGCGCCGGGTGCCGACCTGCCCGTACGGCGCGACTCGGCCGCCCAGCGGGAGCCCTCCGGTGCCAGCGCCACGTACTCCAGCGCGTCGAGCACGCCACGGATCACGCGTCGCTCGGTGTCCCCTCCCCCAGACAACGATTCACAGGTGATCACGTCGCACGTATAGAAAGCGCCGCCGTTCTCGAAGAGGCGATCCACGAGTTCGACCGCGCCTTCGCGCCCGTTGACGAAGTCGAGGAGGAGCGTCGTGTCCAGGAGGTAGTTCATCCGGCTGCCCCGCCCGGTGCCCACGGGTCGCGATCCTCGGCGCGAAGCCCATCCACGAAGCGGATGATCTCGTCACCCGACCGGGCCTCCTGCGTGCCCGAGGTTGCCCCGCGAGCGCCTTCGAGCGCCCTTTGGAGTCGCTCTCGCCGCACTTCGTTCGCTGCGGCGCGAGCCATGAACCCACTCCGTCCACGAGGCCCGACGAGACCATCGATCTCGGTCATGAGGTCATCGGGGAGTGTGATGGTGGTCCTCGTCATCATGGGCTCGAATCTCCTGGGAAAGCGAGTATGCGTGGCAATCATACTCGCCCCTGCACTACGCGCGCCCGAGCGCACCCTGCGCAACGCCGAGTGCGCGCCACGGTCATCCGGCGCGCCCGGCGCGCGCTTCGATCGGACCGCTACACTGCATACGGTCTATGCAGGCTGGATAGGCGGCGCGGGTCCCCGGCGCCGGAACGAGGAGACGCGTGGCACAGCGGTACGACGCGGTCATCATCGGTGGTGGCCACAACGGGCTCATCTCCGCCGCCTACCTTGCCCGCGCCGGCATGAAGACGCTGGTCCTCGAGCGTCGCCACCTGCTGGGCGGCGCGGCCGTGACCGAGGAGATCTTCCCGGGCTTCAAGTTCTCGATCTTCAGTTACGTCGTGTCGCTCCTGCGCCCCGAGATCATCCGGGAGCTGGACCTGCCAGCGCACGGCCTCGACATCCTGCCGCTCGACGGGACGTTCACGCCGCTGCACGAGGGCGAGGGCCCGAAAGGCGGCGACTACCTGTGGCGCGTCAACGATCACGGCCGCACCATCCGCGAGCTGCGTCGCTGGTCGAAGAACGATGCCGAGGCGTACGAGGAATACGGCCAGCTGATGGTCGATATGGCTCGCTTCATCAAGCCGATCCTGGGGATCGTCCCGCCTGACCCCGCCTCGCTGGACCCGCGGCCGCTCCGCCCGCTCGGCGGCCTGGCACGGGCCTTCCAGAAGCTGACCGAGCGCCAGCAGGCAGTCTTCGTCCAGCTCATGACGATGTCCGCGTCCGATTTCCTCGACCAGTGGTTCGAGACGGGTCCGCTCAAGGCCACGATGTCTGCCTCAGGGATCATCGGCACCTACCAGGGCGTCAAGAGCCCCGGCACGGCGTACGTGCTGCTCCATCACTACATGGGCGAGATCGATGGCGCCTTCCGGGCGTGGGGCATTCCCAAGGGCGGGACCGGCAGTATCTCCGAGGCGATCGGCAGTGCCGCCCGGGCGCAGGGCGCCGAGATCCGGCTCGAGGCGCCGGTGGCGCGGATCCTCACCGCCGGTGGACGGGCCACGGGCGTCGTCCTGGAGAGCGGCGAGGAAATTCTGGCCAGCTCAGTCCTGTCGTCGGTGGACAGCCGCCGCACCTTCATCGACCTGATCGAGCCCGGTACGCTCGACCCCGAATTCGAGGCCGAGGTCAAGCGCTTTAAGTTCCGAGGCTCGTCCGGGAAGGTCAACATGGCCCTCGACGGGCTGCCGTCATTCACGGCCC
>JBDTOF010000061.1:0-1691 GCA_039933375.1 Chloroflexota bacterium | reverse complement strand
CCAGCGTCCCGGCTGGGATCTCGAGCAGCGTCCGTTCCGCCGCAAGGCGGAACTGCCGGACCATCAGGACCGCGTCATCGGAATCCAGGGCGACGATCGCGACGGCGCCGGGGTGGGCGACGATGTCTCGCGTTGAGCGCCCACCACCAGGCGTCGCAATCTCGTCCACGCGGACCTCGAGGTAGTGCCCGCGATGGACCGTGCGCGAACTGACGACCGTCTCGCGGAGGCGGTCGTCAGCAGGGTGCGGAGGGCCTCCGCCCCCGGGGTGCGGAGGGCCTCCGCCCCCGGGGTGCGGGCGGGCCACTTGGCTCAGGCGTTCGCCTTGAGAGCGAGGCCGCTCTCGGACTCGAACAGGTGCAGCTTCTCGGCGGGCAGATGCAGCTCGATCATGTCGCCCGGCTTGACTCCGCGGGTCGACGGGACGAGGGCGATGATGTCGCCTTCGTGGCCCGAGACCGTGACATGGAGCAGTTCGTCATTGCCGAGGTACTCGACGACATCGGCCTTGGCCTTGATTGTCAGGGTGTCACCCGAGGCGGCCACGTCGAGGTGCTCGGGCCGGAACCCGGTGTCGAAGCTCCGGGACCCCGAGGCCTCCACGGCCTTCTTGAGTCGTTCCGGAACGCTGAACTCGAAGCCACTGCCTTTCAGCCCGCCATCGACCAGCTCCATGGTGGCGAAGTTCATCGACGGGCTGCCGATGAAGCCCGCTACGAACCGATTGACCGGATGGTCGTAAAGGTCCTGCGGCGTGCCGACCTGCTGGAGATCGCCGGCGTTCATCACCGCGATCCGAGTGCCCATCGTCATGGCCTCGACCTGGTCGTGGGTGACGTAGACGAACGTTGTGCCCATCTGCTGATGGAGTCGCGCAATCTCGGCGCGGGTCTGGACGCGCAACTTCGCGTCGAGGTTCGAGAGCGGCTCGTCCATCAGGAAGACCGCTGGCTCGCGGACGATCGCCCGCCCGAGCGCCACCCGCTGGCGCTGGCCGCCCGACAGTTCCTTGGGCTTGCGGTTGAGGAGCTCGCCGAGGCCGAGGATCCGTGCCGCGTCGCCGACGCGCCGCTCGATCTCCTGCTTGGAGACCTTTCGAAGCTTGAGGCCGAACGCCATGTTGTCCCGGACCGTCATGTGTGGGTACAGGGCGTAGCTCTGGAAGACCATCGCGATGTCGCGATCCTTCGCGGCAACGTCATTGACGATCCGCTCGCCGATCCGAAGTGTCCCTTCGGAGATCTCCTCGAGCCCGGCGATCATGCGCAGGCTGGTCGTCTTTCCGCATCCGGATGGTCCGACGAGCACCATGAACTCGCCGTCCTTGATGTCGAGGGAGAGGTCCCGGACGGCGGTCACATCGCCGTACCGCTTGTGGACCTTGTCAAACGTGACTGTGGCCATGACAACCTCCTCCAGGTCGGCATCGCGGACCCCTGTATCCCGCCGCGCTTGGGGCGCGGGCGTGGACGGGCCCCGTACGTGACGTCCCGGACTGTCGAGATCCTACACCGCTGGATCCCGGTCGGGAACCCTCAGCTTGCGAGTGCCGCAGCCGCGAAGCTCGTCATGTCCGCGAAAGTCGCGTCCGGGGTCGCGTCCGCAGGCGGCGTCGCGCCGGCGCCGGGACGCCCAAGGCGGCGATCGATCCAGACCGTCGAGAGTCCCAGGGCCTTGGCGGGCACGTGGTC
>JBDTOF010000060.1:0-1865 GCA_039933375.1 Chloroflexota bacterium | reverse complement strand
TGGCCGGCAGGACGAGGTCGATCGCCAGCGTGGGCATGGCGTCGCGCGGTTCCGCCACCGCAGCCAGCGCCAGAAACCGGGACCGGAACGTGGACCAATCAGACGCGGCGATCTCGAAACCCGCGGCACCGGCGTGTCCGCCGTGGCGGATCAGCAGGTCGCCGCACGCTGCGAGGGTATCCGCCAGGTGCAGCGCTCCGTCGCCGCGGCACGAGGCCCGAATGATGTCTCCGAGCTCGGATCCGACGATCGCCGGGCGCCCCCGTTCGTCGGCCAACCGCGCGGCGACGAGCCCCACGATGCCGACGGGCCAAGGGCCATGCACGAGCGTGGCCGCTGCCCCATCCACGGCGTCGGCTGAAACTCGAGCCTCCGCCACGGCGTGCTTCGTGAGATCCCGACGTTCGAGGTTGGCGGCCTCGAGCACGGCGGCCAGCGTCTCAGCCTCAACCGTGCTGTCAGCCAGCAGCAGGCGAGCGGCATCCATGGCCTCCCCTACCCGGCCGGCCGCATTCAGCCGCGGGGCGACCGCGAACGACAGCGTCTCCACGTCCACGGCTGCGGGCGCGATGTTGGCGCGGGACAGGACGGCCGCGAGCCCGGGGCGTGGGTTCACGCGGATCCGCTCGAGACCGAGCCGGACGATGGCCCGGTTCTCGCCGAGGATCGGTGCCACGTCCGCGATGGTCCCGATGGCGGCCAGGTCGGCCAGTTCGAGCGCGGCCGGCCCGGGTCCGAGGAGGAGCCGGGCCAGGGCAAAGGCGATCCCGGCGCCTGACAGGTTCGCATCCGGGTAGCGACTGTCGGGTCGATGGGCGTTGACGATCGCCACGGCATCGGGCAGCACGGCCGGCACGCGATGATGGTCCGTGACGAGGACATCGATCCCACGACGGCCGGCTTCGGCGATCTCGGTCAGGCTGGTGGTCCCGGTATCGACCGTGACGATGACACGCGCGGCCTGCCGCTCCGCAGCCTCGACGGCCGCGAGCGAGAGACCGTGGCCTTCCTCGAGCCGGGAGGGTACGTACGGGATGACCGTCAGGCCGAACGCCCGCAGCGCGAGGGTCAGGACCGCCAGCCCGGTGATCCCGTCCGCATCGAAATCGCCGAAGACGAGGATGGTCTCGCCTCGGTCGCGCGCCGCGCCGATCCGGGCGAGGAAGCGATCCGCATCGGGCAGGAGATGAGGATCGTGAAGCGCGTTCCGCGGATCCCCGAAATGGCGCTCGAGCGCTTCTGGGTCGGTCACGCCGCGCCGGATCAGGATCGACGGTGCCCACGACCCGAGGCCCAGCGCCGCAACTGCTGCGGCCAGCTCGTCAGACGGCAGGACAGGCTCAGGAAGGACCCAGCGGGACCGCGGTTGGAGCACGTCTTCAGGATGCCACGAGCGGCTGCACGGCCGCTCTCCCGGCGATTACGCGGAGGCTCGACGGACGGCGGGCGGTCCCACGCGGCGGCCTCGAGCGCGATCTTCCCGTTCCTGCCAGACCACCAGCAACGGGCTGGCGTTGAAGATCGACGAGTAGGTCCCCGAGATGATCCCGATCAGGAGCGCAAGCACGAACTCCTCCGTCGCGGAACCGCCGAACAGGAGGAGTGCGGTCAGCGTCAACACGACCGTGAAGCTCGTGGTGACGGAGCGACCGAAGGTCTGGAGGAGCGAATGGTTCACCACCTCGGCGAACGGCTCGCCCGCATGCCGGACCCTGTTTTCGCGGACCCGGTCGAACACGACGATCGTGTCGTGGACGCTGAATCCGATCACGGTGAGCATCGCCGTCACGAACAGGCCGTCGATCTGGACGTCGAAGAACGTGCCGAGGATGGCGAAGACCCCGAGGACCACGATGACATCGTGG
>JBDTOF010000059.1:0-8276 GCA_039933375.1 Chloroflexota bacterium | reverse complement strand
TACTACCTCGGTCCGATCTTTTGGGCCTGGACTTGGCTAGCGATCCTGGCGGGCACCCTCGCCGATCAGGCCCGATTGCCAGCACTCGAGATCCGAGACTCGTCGGTTGCCCGCCCGGCCGGCATGCTCGCCGCGGTCGCCGTGGCCGGGATGCTGCTCGTCCCGACGGCGATCGACGCTCCGCTCCGAGCGCGCCAGGCTGATCTGAGCCACGATACGCGCGCCCGGCAGTGGGTCGACGCGGTCCTCACCGAAGTCGCCCCCGATGCCGTCATCGTGAGCTGGTGGAGCACCTCGACCGTACTCTGGTATGCCCAGCTCATCGACCATCGGCGCCCGGATGTCACGGTGATCGACGATCGGACGAGGCTCGACCTGGACTACGGAGAGGCAACCGACGTGATCGCACGCTTCCTTGGCCAACGCCCGGTCTACGTCATCCGGGCCAACGACCGCGATCTCGGGCTCGTTCGCGCGCTCTACGCCCTCGCGCCCCTGGATTCTCCCCAGGCGACGAACGTCTTCCGGGTCGTGGCGTCCCGCGGGGCCGGAGGGTGAGCGCCGAGTCCCGCCTGCCGGCCCTGTCGTACTTCTTCCCGGCCCACAACGAGGCGGACAACCTGCGCGGGCTCGTCGAGGAGGCGCTGGCCGCGCTGCCGCATCTGGCCGAGACGTTCGAGGTCATCGTCGTCGATGACGGATCGCGCGACGAGACGCCCCGAATTGCCGATGAGCTCGCCGCGGCGGACGGACGGGTGCGGGTGGTCCATCACGCTCACAACCGGGGCTACGGAGCGGCCCTTCGGTCCGGGTTTGCCGCTGCCGGTCACGACCTGATCGCGTTCACCGACGGGGACCGCCAGTTCCGGGTCGAGGATCTGGGGCGACTCCTCGATCGCCTCGCAGCCGGCGACGCCGATGTCGTGGTCGGCTATCGGATCAAACGAGCCGACCCGCCCGTTCGAACGCTCTACGCGCGGGCCTACCGGCTCGCGAACCTGGTCTTCTTCGGCCTCCGGGTCAGGGATGTCGATTGCGCCTGCAAGGTGTTCCGCCGGGGTTCCCTGGCGGGGATCAGCGTGGAGTCCAACGGAGCCTTCTTCTCCGCCGAGCTCCTGATCAAGCTCCGCCAGGCTGGCCGACGCGTCATCGAGGTCGGAGTCCCCCACTATCCGCGGACGGCCGGATCGCCGACGGGGGCGAGGCCGCAGGTGGTCTTCCGGGCGATGCGGGACTTCTGGAGCCTGCGCCTGCGGCTCTGGGCGGCGCCGGGCCAGGCCCTCACGCGCGGCTCGCCGATCCTGCCGCCGGACTGACCGGCCGGTGGCCCGCGGGGGACGAGCCGAACTCAGGACGTTGGCCCACCCCCGGGCTCGCCGGCCCCCCGGTCCCGGTCCAGCGAGTTGATGAAGTCGCGAAACATGTCGAGCCGCTCGTCGACGACGGCTTCGCCCAGCGATTCGAGCGGGACTTCGCGGCGGTAGTCGGATTCCGCTCCGCCCGGCGGCCGACCCTCCTCGGCAGATGGGCCTTCGTCGGGATTACCGCTGAGCGCGGCCTGGTCGAGCACTTCTTCATCGACGAGGATCCGGGTCTCGTTGCGGACGGCGAGCGCCACGCAGTCCGACGGACGGGCGTCCAGCTCCACGGACCGGCCGCCGACGTCGAGAATCAGCCGGGCGTGATACGTCTCGTCGGCGAGGGCCGAGATGACGATTCGATCGATCCTGGCACCAACACCCTCGAGGGCCGCGGTGAAGAGGTCGTGGGTCAGCGGACGCTCGGCCTTCAGACCCTGCAGGCGCATCGCGATCGCGCTCGCTTCCCAGGCGCCGATCCAGATCGGCAGGTATCGGTCCCGTTCGGAGTCCTTGAGGATCACGACGTGGCGGTTCGAGAGCATGTGGACCCGGACGCTCTCGACCACCATTTCAACCAGACGTCCCATGGAGGAATTATCCACCCGCAGACGGGTCCGAGGATCAGGGGGCGGGGCTGGCCGCCACAGACGGAGCCACGGACCTCGAGGGAGACGGGCTCGGGCTCGTGCCGGGGTCGCTTGTGATCGGCTCAAGAACCGCGTGATAGAGCCCGCTCGTGGTGATCCAGACGATCGAATCCACCGCGTCCGCGATGCTCGGCTCGACGTACCAGCCACGGACATCGGACCAGGCCTTATCGCCGCCGCTGAGCCGGTACTGTTCGACATAGGCGCCCTTGGCCTTCGTGAACGAGACGACCCGCTCGTTCGGGGCGTCATAGCCGTAGATCCTCCCGGTCCGGCGGTCCGACCCTGACATCACCGTCGAGAATGTCCGTGTCGGACGCAGGATCCCATCCGGAAGCGCAGCGAGGGCCCACCCGTCGGTGGTCCCGCCAACGACGCGGAGAATCGAACCCGCATCGGTGATCCAGATGTCGCCATCGATGTACAGGCTGGTCACCGCATCGACCGATCTCGGGGTCGTCAGCCGCTTGGACGGGGCCGCCGGGAAGCCGCTTCCGTCGGCGGCGGGGGCATAGGCCAGGATCTCCTGCTCGGACGGATCGATCACGTAGAGGTTGTAGAGACCGGCGTTTGCGTCGCGGACGAACGTTCCGATGGCGAGGACGTCACTGCCCCACTCACTGGCCCCGGTCACCTTGATCCTGCTCGTCGTGCCCTTCCCCTTCGCATCGGCCGGGCGCCAACGCCACAGAACGTTCTTGGCGTCGAGGATCAAAAGGTCCCGCCCGCCGGTCGCGATCAGCCTCGGGGCGGCCTCGGTCGAGCCACCCGCCTTGTTGCCCTCGCGGAAGATCGCCGCGGCCGTCAGGTCCGTCAGGTTGATCCGGTAGACCGTCGATGTCGTGGCATCGAGGACATAGGGCGCCCCATCGGGTCCCCGAACGAGGCTGCGCAGGTCCGCGTTGAGATCGGTCGGAAAACTGAAGACGCTGGTCGGCGTCACGTCGATCACCCCGTAGAGATGGTCGAGCCCCGCCACCGCACGATCCCGGAGTGGCGTCAGGACGGCGGCCGCGACGCCCGCGGCGGTTGCCTCCTTGACCTGGTTGAGCGTATCCGCCAGGAGACGCTCCGCGGTCGCCGGGTCGTTGGCAATGAGGTTGATGCCCGGCCCAAAGACCCGATCCAGGTTCTTTCGTGCCTGGTCGAGTGCCGCCTGGCCGACCTCGGCCGATGCGATCACCTTGCCTGGGGCCTGCCGGCTCCCGAGGAGCGACACGCCGATGCCGAGCGAGCCGGCGACAACCACGAGGGCCAAAATCGCGACGGCCGCCCGCTGCTGTGATTCGCGGCGGGATCCCATGGTCCGGACGCGGCGCGGCGATGGCGCGCGCGACGGCATCGAGTCCTGGGCCCGCCCGATGAGCCGGCTGAGAGCCCCGCCGGCGGCCGATCGAGCTCGACGAGCCCCGGCCTGGGCGGCGGCGACACCTCCGCTGACCGAATCGGCGAGCGGGATGGGGGATCGGTCCGGGGCGCCGGCCAGCGGCTCAGGGGGCCTCACCGGAACCAGCGTCCGCCCGGCCCGGACGACGGGCACCTCACCGACTTCGAGGATCAGGCCGCCGTCACTTCCGTTGCCACCAACCTCGGCGAAGCGCTCTGCCAGGTGCTCGATGGCCGGCTGTGGGTGGAGCGTGACCAGGGCATCCTTCAGCTCGTCGGGCCCGAGTCGCTCCATCAGGCTGGGGGACACCAGCGCGAGTTGATCGCCGACGTTGATTTCGCCGCGCCAGACATCCGGTTCGAGATCGGTCGCAGGGAGGCCCCGCTGGCGGTCGGGGTCTGGAAGTGTGCTCAGCCGCGCTCCGCGGCTCAGGTAGGCCTCCGCGGGCCCCACGGTGGCAACGTAGAGCTCATGGTCGCGGACGACCGCGATGGCGACACCGATCGGCGCTCGGCCCGGCCCGTCAGTGCCAGCCACAGCCAGGGCGGTCCGTTCCCGGGCATGCGTGAGTCGCTTGTTGGCCGCGAGGATCGCCTTGATCAGGCAGACCCGAATGCCGGCTGACTCGTCGTAGTAGTACTCATGACGGATGACATCGGCCACCAGCCGGGTCGCCTCCCGTGCCTTCGGGCCCGGGACCATCGACGTCACGAGGAGGTAGAGCTGACCTTTCGAGCGGGCCCGCGACCCGACCGTGGGCTCCACGACGACGACCGTGTCCGGCGAGTCGGAGCGGCGATCCTGGTCGGCGAGGACGCCGAGGGTCATCTGAAACCGGGTGGCCATGCGAGCCTCTGCGAGGGATCTGGGGGCGAGTGGCCGGGCCGGAATTATTGCACGCCCACCCCGGCCCGCCGCCTCAACGGAGTGGTCGACCCGTTCGAGCGGTGACGCGCAACTCCGCCACGGGCGCGCCCCCCGGAGCGGAACGGAACGCGGTTACGAGCACCTTGGCCTGGAGGCGGAGCTCCTGGGCCACGATCGGTGCGTCGGCCTCAACCACCAGCACCTCGCCCTCGACCCGGGCGGCACGACACGCTCCGTGGGCGGCCGGGACGTGTTCGGCCACGATGGCATCGAACGTCGCCACCATCCGGGCGCGGCGCAGCTCGTCGGCCAGCCCGAGCCCGGCCGCCGCCGCGGGGATGAGGTCGCCGATTCGCGACATGGGCCGGCGGCGGCGGGGAGCGTCGTCGTCGCTCATGGGGCCGCCGCCCGACGCGGCCCGATCAGAGTCGCGCCGCTCGCTCCGGGTCCGCCGGGATCCAGGTCCGCGGAATCGGCATTCGCCTCGACCCGCCAGGTGTCGGCAATCGCGAGCAGGGCCGGGTCCAGGTCGTCGAGCGTCGTCGTGGTCACGAACGCCTGCGGCAGGGAGGCGATTCGACGGACCAGGTGCGATCGGCGCTCCGGATCGAGCTCCGAAAAGACGTCGTCGAGCAGGAGGAGCGGTGGTCGTCCGTCGAGCGCGCTCAGAAGGTCCAGCTCCGCCAGCTTGAAGGCGAGGATCGCCGTCCGCTGCTGCCCGCGGGAAGCGAAACCAGCGAGATCGCGACCGGCCAGCATGAAGGACAGGTCGTCGCGATGCGGACCGATGAGTGTCGTCCCGTTCCAGGCCTCCTTGTCGGCCGTCTCGGTGAGCCGCCGCTCGAGCGCCTCCCGCGGGCTCTCACCGGCGTGGGGCGGCGCGTTCGTCTCGTACCTTAGCCCGAGCGCGGCGCGGGTCGCCTCGTCCGGCGCAATCTCGGCATGGGCTTCCGCGAGCGGGCTCGCCAGTTCGGCCAGCGCTCGCAGTCGCAGATCGACCACCTCGCCACCGGCGTCCAGGAACGGCCCATCCCAGTAGCGGAGCTCATTCCGCTGGGCGGTTTCCTCGCGAATCGCCCGGAGCAGGCCGTTGCGCTGTTGAAGCGCCCGCGTATAGGTGGCCAGAGCGGGCCCGTAGGCCGGGTGGCGGGCACCGGTGATTCGGTCCAGCGCCGCACGGCGGAGCGACGGCGAGCCCGCAATCAGGAGCATTTCCTCGGGCGCGAATACGACGACCCGGAGTGCCCGGTTGAGAGCCGTCGCGCGCCGCGCTACGCCGTTCACCCGGACCCGCTTCCGGCCGCCATCACGGGCTGCGTCGCCTCCGGGCCGAACGAGCACGATCTCGACCGTCTCACTTCCGACGGTCCCCTCGACCCGGGCGAGGTCGCTACCCCAGCGAATGAGCTCGACATCCGAGGTCGTGCGGTGGGAGTGGCCCCACGCCAGGAGGACGATCGCCTCGAGCAGGCTGGTCTTGCCGGCGGCGTTCTGGCCCCACAGGAGCTGCGGTCCAGGACCGAATTCGATCTCGAGGGTCGAGTATCCCCGCAGGCCGGCCAGGCGGATGCTGGTGAGCGTGACGGCCTCTAGGAGGTCGTGCGGACCGGCATGACGACGTGGACGTACTGGTCGTCGCCGATAGGCTTGAAGACGCCGGGCGCCAGCGGGCCCTGGAGTTCAAGCGCGAACTGGTCCGCGGTCACGTTCGTCAGGACGTCGGCGAGGTACTTGGCGTTGAACGCGATCGTGGTTCCGTCGCCCTCGACGCTCGCCTCGACCTGGCCGACGTGGTCGCCGATTTCGGCGTTGGCACTGACCGTGATCCCCGGCTCGCCATCACCCCCGACCTGGAGCTTCACGATGTTCGCCGATTCGTGAGCGATCAGGGCCGCCGGGCGAACCGCGCGCAGCAGTTCCTCCCGGTCCAGGATGGCCCGTGTCGTGTGGGCAGTCGGCATCACCGACTGGTAGTTGGGGAATTGGCCATCGATCAACCGGCTGACCAGGTCGATACCGTCGAGGTGGAACAGGATCTGGTTGCGAGCCTGGGCGAGCACGATCTCGACGGGGCTGTCGGAGTCCGTGAGTACGCGCATGAGCTCGGTCAGCGCCCGGGCCGGCACCACGACGCTCGTGTCCGTGACGGTATCGAGGATCGGGATGGTCTTGACCGCGATCCGGTAGTTGTCGGCGGCCGCCAGGGTCAGGGAGCCCCCTTCGAAGCGACACAGCACGCCGGTGAGGATCGGGCGTGCCTCGTCGGTCGCCGCGGCGAAGGCCGTCTGCTCAAGCGCCTCGCGGAGGAGGTTCTGGGCGATCCGGGTCGTTGGTCGCTCGCCGGTCGTCTGAATGGCCGGGAACTCCTCCGCGTCGATCCCCTTGAGGTGCGAGGCGAAACGGCCGCAGCGGAGATCCAGCGTCTCGCCGGGCCCAAGATCGAGGTCGATCCGGTCTCCGCCCTGGAGGGAGTTGACGAGGTCGGTCAGGAGCTTGGCCGGAACGGTGGTCGCGCCGTCCGATTCGATCTTGCCCGGAACCCAGTACGTGATCCCGATCTCGAGATTGGTGGCCGTGAGCTTGAGTCCGGCGTCCTCGGTTCGAAGCAGGACGTTGGCCAGGACGGGCAGCGTGCTGCGCGCCGAGACCGCGCGGCTGACGACGGACAGGCCGCGCGCCAGGTTCTCCTGCATGACCGAGAGTTTCACGGTGGTCCACTCCGACAACGGGTGACGTCAGATGATCTCGTCAGATGGTAGCGGGCGAGCGCCCGTCGCGGGTCGGACCCGGGACACTCGGACCGCTGGATCCAGACGCCACCTGAGTAGTGTTCACTCATCTCCATAGTACGAAGTCATCACCGTCATCATCATGGTGTGGATACGGTGCACGACCGCGCTTGACTGTGCGGAGCCGATCGGTGGATGCCGCCTCGGTCCGCGTGGACGGAGGTCGTGGAAACCGTCGGAACCAGGGGATGGCGGCCGCCTGCCTGTGGATACGCCCGCCCGCCTGGGCCGAGTTACCGGTGAGGCTCCACATTGGTCTTGGCTATTGACCGCAGCAGGAGCGGTCGAGTGGGGCTCCTGGCCGCCGGTTCTCCACCGGCGAGCGCGCACTTTTCCACGAGCGGGCTGATGAGCGCCCGCAGCTGAGCCGGGAGGTGGTGAAAAAGCGGGATCCGGAGCCAGCGCAGCGCCCGTGCCGGACGCGCCGGTCAGTCGGAGTAGATCAACTCGCGGACGGCCGAGACCTCGCGCCGAAGCTCGTCGTTGGCGCCCGTCTCGCGGGTGATCTTGTCGCAGGCGTGCAGGACGGTCGAATGATCCCGCCCTCCGAGCTCGGCGCCGATCCGCATGAGCGATACGTCCGTCTCGGATCGCATCAGGAACATGGCGATCTGGCGCGGCATCACGATGGCCTTGTCGCGTTTCTGGCCCTTCAGCGCGTCGAGACCGACCCCGTAGTACTCGGAGACGGCCTTGACGATCCGCTCGGGTGTGATCTGTCGCTTCTTGGGGTTGTAGAGGACGTTGGAGAGGACGGCCTGGGCCAGCTCGATCGAGATGGGCATGGCGCCCATCGAGGCGTAGGCGACGATCCGGTTCAGGGCCCCCTCGAGCTCGCGGATGTTGCTGACGACCTTGCGGGCAATGAACTCGATCACGTCGGAGGTCATCGGCACGCCGCCCTCCTCGGCCTTGGCCCGCAGGATCGCGATCCGGGTCTCGAGGTCGGGCGCCGTGAGGTCGGCGATCAAGCCCCACTCGAAGCGGCTGCGCAGGCGCTCCTCGAGGGTGACGATGCCCTTGGGTGGTCGGTCGGAGGACAGGACGATCTGCTTCCCGTCCTCGTGGATCGCATTGAAGGTGTGGAAGAACTCTTCCTGGGTCCGTTCCTTGTCGGCGATGAACTGGATGTCATCGATGAGCAGGAGGTCGATCCGTCGGTAGCGGGCGCGGAACTCGTCGATCTTGCCCTGCTGGATCGAGGTGATGAACTCGTTCGTGAACT
>JBDTOF010000058.1:0-2035 GCA_039933375.1 Chloroflexota bacterium | reverse complement strand
ACCATGAGCCTCAATATCAAGAACGCAGAGACGTACCGGCTGGTCAAGGAGCTTGCGGAGGCGACGGGCGAGACGATGACCGGCGCAGTGACCGAGGCTGTTCGTGAACGGCTGGACCGCATCAGGGACCAGAACGACCAGCCCGAGAGCAGCGACGCCCGGGTCGCACGTCTGCTCGCGATGGCCAAGGAGATCGGCGATCGCATGCCCGAGCCGTATCGCTCGATGGATCACGGCGATCTGCTCTATGACGACATGGGACTGCCCAAGTGATCGTCGACACGTCGGCTCTGATCGCCCTCCTTCGTGACGAAAACGATGCCGCCGAATTCGGGCGAATCATGGGATCGGCTCCGGTCCTCCGGATCTCAGCCGGAACCTATGTCGAACTCGGCGTCGTCGTCGACGGTGCCCGGAACCCGGTGTCGAGTCGGATGGTCGATGGTCTTCTCAACGCTTGGAAGATCCGCATCGAGCCGGTCACCATTGCCCAGGCCCGCATCGCGCGGGACGCCTATCGCGACTTCGGGAAGGGGAGCGGCCATCCCGCCCGACTGAACTTCGGGGATTGCTTCGCCTACGCGCTGGCCCGCGACCTCGGCGAGCCGCTGCTGTTCAAGGGCCGCGACTTCAGCCTTACCGATATCGAGATCGCGATCGAGCCGATCAAGGAGCACCGCCTCAGCGAGGTGGTGGGCCGGTACGTGGCGGGCCTCGCGTCAGCCGGCGGCGCCTAGAGTCTCGGCGCGCGCGCCGGATCTCGCGGCCGACCGGCGGGCAGCCACAGGATTCCGTCTCCTGGCCACGGCCCGGGCCGGTTCGTGAGGGCATCGCGCAGGGAGCTACCGGCTGCCGGAAACGCCGCGTGGACCGTGGCCGGCAGTGACCGAATGATGGCTCGGTTTTGGTGCGTCGGTGGGAGGACCAGGACGGCGTGTACGTCGAGGTCAGGAGCCGCTGCCTCCCGGACAGCAGCTCGCTTGTCGTGCGCCTCCCGTGCCAGCTCCTCCCATCGTTCAACCCGCGTCTCGACCTCGAAGAGCACGATCTGCCGAGCACCCTCGAGGCGAACGTCGGTGGAGCGACGAGCCGGACCCGGAACGATGCTGGGGACGGCCGCCTCAACGGTCGCGCGCCAGGCCGGGTGGCGCATCCGAAGCAGGGTCTCGACGAGTCGAGCATGAGCGGCATCACGGATCATCGGCTCGGCGTCCGCGTACAACGCCATCTTGTAGGTTGCCCCGAGAACCGCACACGCCCGGGCCCGAATTCGAGGCCCGACGTCCTCGTCGCCTGCTTCCAGCCGGCAGATCACGGACCGGGCGACGCCAATCGAGCGGGCGACAGCTGCCTGGCTGACGCCGAGCCGTACACGAAGCGCCCGGAAGTCCTCCCCGAACCGTCGCACCGTCCGCCGAAGTGCCCGGTCTCCCTCCTGCGTTGCTTTGCGACTCACGCGGTTATCCGCGGCGACCATGGGGAACCTCATCCTGCGTGGCGGGTAGATCGGTATCGGCGCACAGTCGACGCGAGCCGCGGCCCAGCACGCCCAACGGCCCGCCCGCCCCATCCGGGCCCCTGCCCAGTGCGCCCTCATCCACGGCCCTGCCACTGCCGCAAGGCCTGGAGATGGTTGCCCGCTGTTCTGTACAGGAAACCAAACGGCCGTTATCGGCGGATCATCCGGACGCGATCCGGCGAGCTACTGGCGAACGAACATGGCCGGGAGTCAGCCCGACCCACGGGCGGCCAACGACCTCGCTCCACGGCCACAAGCGGGGCACAATCGGGCTCCAGGACAAGCTCGTGACCTCAGTGCTGCTCTGACCCGACTCCGGCCAGGCATGTGCGCATGCGCCCTGGCCAGGCTCGAGATCCTGGTGCGAAGGCGCGCGCGATTTCGACGTCCGAAATCCGGGATTGGTTCTTCGGTGAAGAACGGGGCGAGCGCCCGAGCGCCGCGTCGCCCCGCCCGCGCCGCCGGGGCCCCCGCGCCGCCCCGCCCCGCGCCGCGCCGCCCCGCCCGCGCGCCCCC
>JBDTOF010000057.1:0-2833 GCA_039933375.1 Chloroflexota bacterium | reverse complement strand
GCCAGCACCGCCGTCTTGTTCGATATCGGCAGTGGCATCGCCTCACGCCTGGAGGCATCAATCGGCTCGGCGGCGCTGGACGGGCTTGTGGTCGGGCACATGCATGCCGACCACTGGATCGATATCGCACCGCTCCGCTACCGCTTCCCATGGGGCGAGCCGTCGACCAGGCCGCTGGCGGTCCATCTGCCCCCGGGTGGCAAGGCCAAGCTCGACCACCTGGCGATCGTCATCAGCGAGCGGCCCGGGTTCTTTGAGGACGCGTTCGACGTTCACGAGTACGCGACGGCGGAGACGTTTCAGATCGGCGATATCACCGTCCGCCCGCACCCGGTCGGCCACTACGTTCCCGCGTGGACGATGGACATCACGGGTCCAGGGGGCGAACGGGTCGTCTACGCGGGCGATATGGGTCCGACCGATGACATCGTGGACCTTGCCACCGGCGCCGACGTCCTCATCCTGGAGGCAACGCTGGACACGAACCGATACGACGATGTCAAACGAGGGCACATGACCGCCGAGGAGGCCGTGGACCACGTCATCCGGGCTGGAGTCCCGCTGGGGATCCTGGTCCATTACCCATACGAGCGACTGGACGCCATTCGGGCCATCTGCGCCCCGACCGAGGGTCGCGTTGTCCCGGCCGTGCCGCGAGCCGTCATCGACGTGGAGGCCGGCCGTGCCCCGGCGCTGACCCTCCCGGACCGACGCGCCTAGGAGATCGTTAGCAGCGGCTGGCCGGACCCGGTTGCCGCCCGCACGCTCATCCGCGCGGCAACCGTGCGGGCGAGGTTCTGGAGTGCCACGGCGGCAGGTCCGGGCTCGCGCTGAGCCACCGCCGGAACACCGACGTCACCGCCCTGTCGAACCGTGATGTCGAGCGGGATCCCGCCGAGGAATTCCAGGTCGTGCTCGCGAGCGAAGCGTTCGCCGCCGCCCCGGCCGAAGAGATCGATCATGTCACCGCAGTGCGGGCAGACCAGGCCGCTCATGTTCTCGACAACCCCGATCACGGGGACGCTCATCCGCTTGAACATGGCCAGGGCCTTCTCGACGTCGAGGAGCGCGACCTCCTGGGGCGTCGTGACCAGGACCGAGCCGGAAATCGGTACGGCCTGGGCCAGCGTCAACTGGGCGTCCGACGTGCCCGGCGGAAGGTCGATCACGAGGTAGTCCAGCTCACCCCAATCGACGTCGCGGAGGAACTGCTGGATGGCACCACCGATGAGTGGACCGCGCCAGATGATCGGCTGACCGGCCGGAACGAAGAACTGGATGGAGATGGCCTTCACGCCGTGGCGTGTCAGTGGAATGATCTTTTCGTTCTCGCTCTTGCCCGGCTGGCCCTCGAGGCCAAGCATCAGCGGCACGTTGGGCCCAGTGATATCCGCGTCGAGCAGGCCGACCGAAGCGCCGTCCCGTGCCAGGGCCACGGCAAGGTTCACCGCGATCGTGCTCTTGCCGACGCCGCCCTTGCCCGAGGCAACGGCGATGATGTTCTTCACACCCGGCAGGAGTTGCTCAGGGGTCCTTGGCGCAGCCCGGCGAACGCTGGCGCCCCAGGACAGGTCGATCGACTCGACGCCAACCGGCGTCAGGGCCGTCCGGACCGCCGTTTCGATCTCGTCCTTCAGCGGGCAGGCCGGGGTCGTCAACTCAATCGTGAACGCGACGGCCGAACCGTCGATCACCAGGTCCTTGATCATGTTCCGGCTGACCAGATCTCCGCCGAGTTCCGGCTCCTGGACCGTACTGAGCGCGGCCATCACGGCGTCTTGGGTGAATTGCGGCATCGGGACCTCTGAGGTGCAGGCTGCTCATTTTCGGCGGACTTGGCGTCGATATCGTAAACCGGGGGCTCGCGATACGCCGGCGTGCCGTTGGGCGGGTCGCGCGACGGCATCGGGGCTGGTACCGAAACCCTCCGCTTAGACGACGATTCTGGCACGCCAATTCCGAAGTTCGCGCACGACCCACCTGTTCTGCTGCGAAATTCGCACCGACAGGCAATGCCCGTCCGGAAGCGTCCCGCGTTTGACACGCCGTTGTGACGGCACCTATTCTCGGTCCACGCCCGGACGCGCGACAGCGGTCCAACGAGCGGCAGTGGTCGATCGTACGGCCGGATGGAGCGAGGCGCGCGTGCCCGAGATTGAAGTCAAGCTGACCCAGGTCTACAAGGCGTTCGGCGGCGATGCCACCGGGCGTCGCGTTGCCCAGTACATCAAGCCTGACGAATCCGGCGCCATCGTCGCCGTCGATCACATCGATCTCGAGGTCCAGGAGGGCGAGTTCTTCAGTCTCCTTGGGCCGTCCGGCTGCGGCAAGACAACGACCCTGCGCATGATCGGCGGGTTCGAGCAGCCGACCTCGGGAATGATCGAGCTGGCCGGCCAGGACGTCACCTGGCTCCCGCCCTACAAGCGCAACGTCAACACCGTCTTCCAGAGTTACGCCCTGTTCCCGCATCTGACGATCTTCGACAACGTCGCCTTCGGCCTTCGGCGCCAGAAGGTCGAGCAGTCCGAGATCAGGCGGCGGGTCGCCGAGATCCTCGAGCTGGTCGAACTGCCTGGCTACGAGAAGCGCAAGCCGGGCCAGCTGTCCGGTGGTCAGGCCCAGCGCGTCGCGCTGGCCCGGGCGCTCGTCAACAAGCCGTCCGTCCTGCTCCTCGATGAACCGCTCGGCGCACTCGATCTCAAATTGCGCAAGCAGATGCAGGTCGAGCTGAAACGGATCCAGCAGGACGTCGGGATCACGTTCATCTACGTGACGCACGACCAGGAGGAGGCGATGACGATGTCCGATCGAATCGCCGTCATGAATCACG
>JBDTOF010000056.1:0-8928 GCA_039933375.1 Chloroflexota bacterium | reverse complement strand
GTGCCCTCGTAGAGTCGCTGGGCCACGGACATCGTCCGCTTCGGGCTGAAGCCGAGCTTGCGGCTTGCCTCCTGCTGGAGGGTCGACGTGGTGAAGGGTGGCGCCGGGTTGCGCTGCTGCTTCTTCGCGCCGATCGCCGCGACCGTGAAGGTCCGGCCACGAATCGCCGAGGCATGTTCCTGGGCGGTCGTCTCATCGACGATCTCGAGCGGTTTGCCATCGATTCGGACGAGTTCAGCCTCGAACACCTCACCGGCCGCCGTGGCCATCGAGGCCTTGAGGGTCCAGTACTCGCGGGCAATGAAGGCCAGGATTTCTCGCTCGCGTTCAACGACGAGCCGCACGGCGACGGACTGCACGCGGCCGGCCGACAGCCCGCTGCGCACCTTCCGGGAGATTAGCGGGCTGAGCGTGTAGCCGACCAGCCGGTCGACGATCCGGCGAGCCTGCTGCGCATCGACGAGGTCGGTGTCGATCTCCCGCGGGTTGCGGAACGCTTCCTGGATGGCCGACTGGGTGATCTCGGAGAAGGTGACGCGGCGGGTCTTCGCCGGCGGCACGCCAGCCGCCTCGGCGACGTGCCAGGCGATGGCCTCACCCTCGCGATCGAGGTCCGTGGCGAGGTAGACGAGGTCAGCCGTCCGGGCGGCCCGCTCGATCGCATCGACGTGCTTGCGCCGGTCCTCGGAGATCACGTACTCAGGGACGAAGCCGTGGTCGACGTCGACGCCGAACTTCCCTTTGCCCGGATTCTCAGGCAGGTCGCGGACGTGGCCGTACGACGCCAGGACGCGGTAATCGTCGCCGAGATAGCGCTCGATGGTTCGCGCCTTGGCCGGGGACTCCACGATCACCAGGTGCTTCGGCATCGCCGGGAGTATAGCCACCACCGCAGGCCTGCCCGTTTATCCCGGGCTCGCCATGCGTTCAACCCCGATCAGACCTCGCGAATACGGCGGAGGAAATCCTCGTCGATCTCGAGCTGCTGGTCGGGTTCGGGCGAAGGCGCTGACTCCCCCACCACCGTGTCGGGCTCGGCCGATGATCGTGCTTGGCGGTCCTTGACGATCTCGATGAACCTGATGTGCTGGTATGGAAGGAAGAACGTTGAATCCGAGCGCTCGATGAAAATTGGCTTGCGCCCGTCCAGGGATCGAAGGTTCTGGCACACGAGCCCGTTGTCACGCCCGGTCGGCATCTCGAACAGGTCAGCGAGGACTGGCTGCTCGCTGAGCAGATGGACGATCACGTCTCGGATCATCGGTCGCGTCTAGCCCGGGTGGTAGAAGTCGACGACCAGCCGGACGCGTCCATTCGAGACCCAGACACCGATGCCGACGCGGTCGTACTCGGGGTTCATCAGGTTGACGTAGTGGCCGCCGCTGTACGACCACTCGCTCTGGAAGAAGAGATGCGAGGCCAGGACCGCGGCATAGGGATCGCCATCACGACAGCCGATGTTCTCGGCCCAGGAGAAGTTCGTATAGCCGGCGGCATCCAGCCGCGTTCCCGGCGTCCCACCCGAGAAGTGCGAGCAGATGTTCCCGACGGCGAGTTTCCTGGCATACGGGCGGGCTACTCGAGTCGTGATCCCAGCGTCCAGTTTGAGCGGCGTGACAGATCGGCCGCCGGGGCTCGAACAGGCTCCAGTCGAGGTCACCACGCCTCCGGTCCGCGTGCAGTTCATCAGCTTGAGGTAGTAGGCCTCGACGCCCGCCCAACTGCCTCCGCCGACAGAACCGCCGGATGTGCTACCGCCGACAGAACCGCCGGACGTGCTGCTCGACTTGACGACCGGTTTCGGCAGTGTCGTGAACGTTGCGCTCGCCGGGGCGGTCAGCGGCAGGCCGATTACCGACGCCGCGTCCGGCCCGACCTTCACGACGATCTTCTGATCATAGCCGAGCACGTTGCCCGGATTGAACACGAGGACGGTGTCGTTCTCGGCCCAGGAGTACTTGCCGGCAACGGGCTTGCCGTCCTGCCAAACGGACCAAGTCGCCTCCGTGCTTGCGTGATCCATCGGCTCGGTGAAGCGAACGGAGAGGTTGTCACTCCAGCCGATGCCAGTCGTGCCATCCCCGGGCCTGAAGCGGACCACGGATGGAGCCGCTGCGGTCCCGATCGTGGCGCTCACCGGCTCGATGGGACCACCATCGGCATCCAGCGCCCCCGGTCCAAGGTAGAGTGTGAATGTCTGACCGGCCGGCAGCGGGTTCAATGGAACGAACTCCAGGGTCGTTGCCGACGGCGTGCTGTCGGCCGCTGCGCCCAGATGTCCGTCAACCGACGGCGTGATGTCGAGATGGATGCTGGCGACATCGACTGGACCCGAGAATGCCACCCGGAAGTGGCTGGCCGGCGTCGCGACGCCCGCGACGGTCGCGGTCGCAGTCAGCTGGACTTCGAATGCCCTGCGAGTCAGGAAGGCGGCCCGTAATCGATGATCCACCGGCCTCCCGCTGGCCTCGAGCGCTCCGGCATCCACTGTGACGGTGTGGAGCGTCGCGGCCGCCCACGCGACCTGAGGCGTGATCGTCAGCTGCGTAAGAGCGTCGTCCCAAACGGAATCGGTTGCGGTCCAGGGCTCAACATGAA
Source organism: Chloroflexota bacterium (assembly GCA_039933375.1). GTDB lineage: Bacteria > Chloroflexota > Limnocylindria > Limnocylindrales > CSP1-4 > UBA5189. The sequence continues at coordinate 6,330 of JBDTOF010000056.1, read as the reverse complement.
GGAGTTCGGCAACACTCGCGGTGTTCATCGGGGCCGGGAACGTGATCGTGATCGCAGCCGTCGGCGACTCCCCGGTCTCGATCCGGGTGGTCAGAGCAGGTCCCAACGTAGCCGGGCTTGAAGGCGGGGTGCCGGTCGCCGGTGCCGGCTTGACGGCCGTCGCGATCAGGACCGCGGTGACGCCGAAGGCCGCCACTGCAAGGAGGATCTGCCGCTGACCCGCTCGCCGGACGAGCGCGTGGAGATAGACCAAGGCGAGGATCGGGATTGCCAGCGTGGCCTCGATCATCTTCTGCAATATGGACGGTCTCCAGCTTCGTTCACCCGGTCGAATGCGCTGAGGGCCCGTCCCGGGGCCCGCGTCACGGCCGGCCGCAGGATAGCACGGACCCCTCTCTTGGTGAGGCCGCCAGCGACTGCGTGACCACGCCTAGGATGAGCCCGCCAGCTGGACCCGCCCATATCGGCCTTCGATGAGCCCTGCCGATTCCAGGGCCGTGAGACCTCCCAGGACGGCACCGATCGGGAGTTGCGTCACCGCCGCGAGCTCATCGGCCGTCGCAGCGCCGCGGGCGATCGCGCGAAGCAACTTCCCCTCGCGAGCCGCGAGCGACGCGGCCTGCGCGTCGATGGAGGGCAGCCGCGCCCCAAGCGCGGGTGGTGTCACGCTGGCCGGGCGCCTCGACAGATCAGGCAAGCTGATCGCCATCTCGCTTAAGACAAGGCCGAGGTCCTCGAGGAGCTGAGGAACCCCCGAAACGATCCGCGCGACGCCCGCGTAATCGCGCAACCAGGCGAGTGACCCGGCCGACTGGGGCGCATCGATCGTGTCCGGCACGAAGAAGCACTCCCGACCCTGTTCCAGCGCCCACGCCGCAGTCAGGAGCGAGCCGCTTCGTGCCCCGGCCTCGATCACCACGACAGCATCGACCAGGCCACTGATCAGCCGATTCCGACGCGGAAAGGTCCCGCGGGTCGGTTCCGTGCCCGGAGCGTGTTCGGAGATGACCGCACCACCACTCGCCACGATGGCATCGGCCAGCCGATCGTGGGAAAGCGGCGCCAACCGGGCGTGACCCCCACCGATCACCGCAACCGTCAGCCCCGACTCGCCGACCACAGCCGCGTGCGCTTCGCCATCGATGCCGATCGCCAGACCACTGACCACGAGGGCCCCAGCTCGGGTCAGTGCCGTCGCGATCCGGCGAGCGGTCCGCCTCCCGCCATCGGTCGGACGACGAGTGCCGACCACGGCGACCGAGTGGCTGGGATCGAGCGCTCCGTCGGCACCACGGACAAACAGGATGCGCGGCGGCAGTGCAATCTCGCGCAGTCGCCGGGGGTAGGCACGGTCGCCGAAGGCGAGGGCATGGACGCCCGAGCGCTGCATCGACTCCAGAACCACATCGGGGTCCCTCGCTGCGGCGGCGAGCCGGTCCGCGACTGCTTCGCTCAGGAACGAGCGCCGTGGGTCATTTGCACGACCGGCGTTCCGAATCTCGCGGATGCCACCCGGTGCACGAGCGACCCGGAGCAGGTCCGATGGTCGCTGGCCGCCTTCGAGCAACCGCTCGAGCGTCCCGGGCCCGATGCCGTCGACCGAAGCGATCACGGCGAGCGCGTCGCGATCTTCGGCCTCACGCGCTCCACGCCCAATCGGCAGCGAGGCGGGTCCATCTCGATCGCTATCGCTCATCTCAGCTCGCCAGGGCCAGCGGTGAATGGGCCGCCGGTGCTCGCCAGCGGGCGGCCTCTTCGACGTGCTCGACTCCGACCAGCTCTGATCCGTCGAGATCAGCGATGGTTCGGGCTACGCGGAGCAGCCGGTCAGTGCCTCGGCCCGACAGCCGCTCGGCGTCGGCGAGTTCGACCGACCTGGCCCGGACCGCGGCGGTCAGCCCGCAGGCGGCTCGCAGAAGACGGCCGGAGATTCGAGCGTTCAGCTGGCCGCCTGACCGAGCGAGCTGCCTGTCCCGGGCGCGCGCGACCCGAGCCGCCACGACCGACGACGATTCCGGCGCAACCCCGTTCAGCATCGATGCCCCGGTCACATACGGCATCCAGACCCACAGGTCGATGCGATCCCGGAGCGGCCCCGAGATCCGGCCGACGTACCGTTCGGGAGCCCCCTTTGGGCACGTGCAGCGCTGGCTCCCCGCAAAACCGCAGCGGCACGGGTTCATGGCCGCGACGAGCTGAAAGGCGGCCGGGAACGTGATGGTCCGCGCAGCCCTGGCGATCGTCACGTGCCCGTCCTCGAGCGGCTGGCGCAGGGCTTCGAGGACATCACGATCAAACTCCGGCAACTCATCGAGGAACAGCGTTCCCCCATCGGCCCTCGTCACCTCTCCGGGCCTCAGCTGCGGTCCGCCGCCGACGATGGCCGCGTAGGAACTCGTGTGATGCGGCGCCCGGAACGGGGCTGTCCGAGCAAGCGCGACGATCGGGCCCTCCCCGGCAGCTGAGGCGACGATCGTGGCGGCGAGCGCGGCGGCATCGTCCAGCGGGGGGAGCAGCCCCGGGATCGTTCGCGCCAGCAGCGTTTTGCCACCGCCGGGCGGTCCGATGAGGAGCAGGCCGTGTCCGCCAGCAACCGCGACTTCCAGTGCCCTGCGTGCTTCCGCCTGGCCACGCACGTCCGTAAGATCCGGCACCGCCGCAGCCGGCGACCAGGTCGTCGACGCAGCGCGAATGTCCAGCCGGTCAGCCAGGGGATCCGCCCGGTTAGCATCTTCGTCAAGGGCGATCCGGGGAGGAGCGTCTGGGGCCTGACGGCGTCGCGCGCGAAGTGCTCCGACTGCATCGGCGAGCGCCAGGCAGGGAACCGCGCTGAGACCCGGCACGAGACGAGCCTCGCTGACCGCATCGGCGGGCACGATCGCCCGAGCCACACCCAGGCGACGGAGCGCCGCGAGCATCGGCAGGATCCCGGGGACCGACCGCACCTCGCCGCCCAGACCGAGTTCGCCGATCAGGGCGATCCGACCGGCGGCCGGCTTGAGCTGTTCGGAGCCGATCAGGATGCCGATGGCGATGGCAAGGTCCGCCGAGGTTCCCGCCTTGGGCAGATCGGCCGGCGACAGGTTCACGGTGATGCGCCGGGGCGGGTAGACGAAACCGGCGTTCCTGATGGCACCCCGAACCCGCTCACGTGCCTCACCCAGCGCCGCATCAGCCAGGCCGACGATCGTGAAGCCCGGGAGGCCGGGCGCGACGTCGACCTCTACCCGAATGGGCCGACCATCGAGTCCGATGAGCGTTGCGGAGATCAGGGTGGCAAGCACCCTGCGACCCTATCGGGCGGGACTTACCGGTCGCTCAATCCGCAGCCACTCCGCAGCACGCCTGACTAGCGGGCGGGCTTCCTGGCCGCTGCCGCGACCGGCGCGTTAATGGATTCGGCGAGCGCTGCGATCTCACGGCCGAGCGGCGAGTCCGACTTCGTGAATGCGAACGGGGAGCCCGAGTTCTGGGCACTGACGGCCACCCGGTACTCGTTGGTGATCTTGTGTTCGAACGTCCGCTTGAGGACGCCCTCTGCGGCCTGGATGCTGATGCCGGTAAAGGCATTCGAGCGGTTGAGCAGCAACTTCACCTTACGGTCCTCGTAGCCGATCCGGCCGAGCGTCTCAAGCATCAGGCGGACGTTCTTGAGGCAGGACAGATCCGCAGTCATCACGAGGTAGATCGCATCTGCGTGGTCGAGGACCGACAACGTCAGGTCGCCGAGCCGGTTCTCGACGTCGACGATCACGTAGTCGTACATCGTTCGGAGCGTGTCGAGGATCTGGACCATCTGGGCCTCGGTGACGCGATCCCCCTCTTCGGGGTTCGCCGGCGCCAGGAGCAGATCGAGGCCCGAGTCATGGCGGACCAGGACGGACTTCACCAGGTCGGCATCGATCGTTGCCGACGAGACGAGTTCGGTGATGCTCTTTCGATCGTTCCCCAGATCGAGGAAGACCCGGTGGTCACCGAACTGGAGTACACCATCCACGAGCGCCACCCGTTGATGGGCCTCGGTATGCAGGGCGATGGCGGTGTTGATCGCAATCGTGGTCGTCCCGACGCCGCCCTTGGCGCCGTAGAACGCCAGCAGGCGGCCGAGCGGGGCCTTGCCACCAGCGGCATCCTCCTGAACCGAGAAGCGGGTTAGGAGGCTCTTCATCCGGGCCAGCAGTTCGGCCTGGTGGAAGGGCTTGACGAGATAGTCGTCGGCGCCGGCTCGCAGGCCCCGTACCTTCTGGCTGACGTCCTTCTCGGCCGTCAGCATGATGATCGGGACGTGCTTGCCAGTCCCCTCGACCCCGCGAATGTGCGTCGCGACCTGGTACCCGTCCTGCTTCGGAAGGGTCACGTCGAGAAGAATCAGGTTCGGCGACTCAGATTCCCAGAGACGCAGCCCCTCTTCGCCATCGCCCGCGACGACGACCTCGAAGCCCTCTTGTTTGAGCGTTGCGCGAAGCAGCCGCTGGACGTTCTGGTCGTCATCTACGACGAGGATCTTGGTCATGCCTGCAGGGTTCCCCCATCCGATGGCGTGGTGCCGCACGTCGCGCCGTGGAACACTTCGAGCGGTGCGAGTATAGCGAGCGCGCCGGACAACTTCAGGTTGCTGCGCACTGCCGGCAGGTGGCTATTCCGAGGCGCTGCCCCGGCTGCCCATCCCCTTCTCGATGAAGCCCGTGAGCGGCTCGAGCATGCGCGTGAACTCGGTCGGGATCACGAACTTGGTCGATGGGCTGGCACCGAGTGCCTTGAGGGCCTCGAGATACTGCAAAGCCATCGTCTTCTGGTCGATGCCCTTGGCGGCCGAGAAGATCCGCGTCAGGGCCTCGCTGAAGCCCTCGGCCCGGAGGATCGCCGCCTGACGCTCGCCCTCGGCCTTCAGGATCTCCGACTGCTTCTGGCCCTCGGCGTTGTTGATGGCCGCCTGTCGGTTGCCTTCGGATTCGGTGATCACGGCGCGACGTGTCCGCTCAGCGGACAGCTGCCGGTTCATGGCGTCCTGGACGTCGCGTGGCGGGGTGATCTCGCGGATCTCGACGGTCGTGACCTTGCCGCCCCAACGTTCGGTGACTTCGTCGAGTTTGACTCGCAGGACCTCGTTGATCTGCTCCCGCTTCGACAGCACCTCATCGAGCAGGATGTCGCCGATCACGGCGCGGAGGGTCGTCGTGGCAACGCCCTGGAGCGCGCCGGGGAAGTTGACGACGTTCACGACGCTCTTGAGGGGATCGCTGATCCGCCAGTAGATCAGGAAGTCGACGTTGATCGGCGCGTTGTCCTTGGTGATCGTGGTCTGACTCGGGACCTCGATGAACTGCTCGCGGACGTCGACCTTGACCGGCCGATCGATGATCGGGATCAGGAAGCGGAGGCCCGGATCGCGGACCATCAAGGGACTCGTCTTGCCCAGCCGGAAGACGACCATCTTCTCGTACTGCTGGACGACCCTGATCGACAGATACACGATGAACAAGGCGACAACGAGCAGGAACGCGATGATCGCGAGTCCGGTTGCAGCTTCCATGGGATCCCCTCTCAGACTTCGTTCAGGCTGGATGATGAACCGATTCGCTCAACCACGACGGTGAGCCCATCGACGGCAACGACGCGGACCGTGGCGCCGCGCTCCAGCGGCTGGCCGTCTACCGTCCGCGCTGACCACTCCTCGCCGGCCGCGTAGATCGAACCGATCGGCATCAGCGGGCGGCGGATCTCGCCGATCTGGCCGACCTCGATACCGCTCGCGATACTGCCCACCAGCCCTGGCGTGGCGGCGAACCGCCGTGTGCGAACCGCGGCGATGGTGATCAACCCCATCAACGCGGCGGTTGTGACGGCCATCACCGCGATGAGCGGCAGCGCGACCGCGACGGCGGGCTGGAGCGGATCACCCGGGGTCGTGAAGAGGGCCGAAGCACCGAGCACGAAGGCCACGAGTCCCCCAAGGGTCAGCAGCCCGTGGCTCGTGACCGTTGGTTCGAGCACGAACAGGACCACCGCGAGCCCGATCAGGAGGAGTCCACCGACATTGAGCGGCAGGCTGCCGAAGCCGATGAAGGCGAGGATGATGGCGACCGCGCCGAGGATCCCGGTCACGAAGTTGGGGTTCTGCAGCTCGAAGAACAGCCCGTAGAAGCCGATCGTGAAGAACAGGAAGGCGATGTTCGGGTCCGACAGCAGATGAAGGAATGCCTGGAACGGGTTCATCACGAGTTCCTCGGGTGTAGCCGATGCCAGGGCGAGGGTCCGCTCGACGCCATCGACCGTCACGACTCGACCGTCCGCCTGGCGAAGAACCTCGTCGAGGCTGCTTGCGATCCC
>JBDTOF010000055.1:0-3559 GCA_039933375.1 Chloroflexota bacterium | reverse complement strand
CTGCGTCGGATCTCGGCCACGGCGTCGTCTGGCTTCAGCCGGATCCGGGCGAGCCGTTCCGCGCCCTGACGCGAGCCATCTGGGCGGCCTTCCCGGAGGCGCCACCGTACGGGTCGCCTGACATCGATCTCGAGCCGCACCTGACGATCGCTTCCGACGACCCGGCCCATTTCGATGACGTCGAGTCGGCGTCCGCGGTCCACGTTCCGTTCCGACGGCTTGTGACGGATGTGATTCTCATCGTCGAGGGTCCGCAGGGTCGCTGGCGGACCGAGCATCGGTTCCGGCTCGGCTGATCACTCGGGACCGCCAGTCGGTCCGCTGCATCCAGAACGCCGCACCAGATCGCATGCCGGCTATCGTACGGCCGTGCCTCGACCCGCCACCGCTTCGCCTCCGGAACCGCCCCGCGCGCTGCACCCGGATCTGCAGCGGACCATCCTCGGCTGGTATGCAGTGCAGGGCCGGGAGCTCGTATTCCGGGCAACGTCGGACCCATACGCCATCCTCGTGTCCGAAGCGATGGCGCAGCAGACGCAGGCCCGTCGTGCCGGCGTGTACTGGGAACGGTTCATGCTCGAATTCCCCAGCGTCGGAGCCCTCGCGGCTGCAACGCCGGCGGCCGTGATCCGCGCCTGGCGCGGACTCGGATACAACCGCCGCGCGCTCGCACTTCGGCGCGCGGCAATCGCCATCGTGGAGGAGTACGGCGGGCACGTGCCTGACGACATCGCCGCGCTCCAGCGACTCCCCGGGGTCGGGCCCTACACCGCTCGGGCAGTGGCAGCCCTGGCCTTTGGGCGCCCTGTCGGAGCCGTAGACGTGAACGTCCGGCGGGTTCTGTCGCGAGTGGTCGGCGGGAGGCTGGACGCGCTCACCGGCGCGGAGCTCCAGGCAACCGCCGATGCGAGCGTTCCCGTGGACGCCCCCGGTCCGTGGACCCATGCCCTGATGGATATCGGCGCGAGGTTCTGCCTGCCCAGGCGACCAGGATGTGCCGCCTGCCCGGCCGCTGGAGGGTGCCAATTCGCGCTGAACGCGGTCAACGAGCAAGCGGCTCCCGCGGGCCCCATCGCTCGATCACTCCCGGCCGCACGGGAGCGAGCGGCCCCATTCGAAACGACGAGCCGCTGGATCCGCGGGCGGCTTCTCGACCTCCTTCGTGATGCCCCGGCGGACGATTGGGTGGCGATTCCCGCGCTGATCGGCCAGCACGACCGGGCCGCGATCGAGCGTGCCCTCGTTGCGATGGCGCGCGACGGACTGGTCGAGCGGGCGGTCGGGCGGCCCGACATGGCACGGCTGCCGATCGACTGACGCTCCGCTACGCTTGCGTCGTTGTGAGGACTGCATCCACCACGCCCGATACGGGTTCCGTGCCACTGCCGGCGGACGATGTCGAGCTCTTCGACCTGGACATCCGGGGCCTGCGCCGACGATGGGCTGGCGCGGCCGCCCGCGGACCGATCGGCGCCGAGGCGATGGCCGGCGCGGACCGTCGGGCGCAGGCGTTCGGGGTGCCCGGTGAGCGCCTCATGGAACACGCCGGCACCGCAGTCGCAGCTGCGGCCATCGCGCTTGCCGATGCGACCGGTCGTCGCGGACGCGGCCCCGTTCTCGTTCTGTGCGGACCGGGAAACAACGGCGGCGATGGATTTGTCGCGGCCCGACACCTCGCCCAGCGCGGGATCGACGTGATCGCGGCGCTCGTGGCACCCGCTGCTCGTCCGCGGACCGCGGACGCGGCCAGGAACTGGGACCGACTGGGGTCGGAAGCCCGCGTGACCCGCGTCCACACCGCTGCTCCTCGCGAATTGACGATCCTGGGGGCCGATGTGGATCAGGCATCGATCATCATCGACGCACTCCTTGGATCGGGTGTCGAAGGTGCCCTGCGTGAACCGATCCGGGGAGCAGTCGAGTTGATCGCCCGGGCTCGTGCCGCCGGTGTCCCGGTCGTCGCCGTCGACACACCAACGGCCGTCGATCTCTCGTCCGGCGACCCGTCGGATCCGGTCGTCCAGGCCGACCTGACCGTCACGTTCCACCGCCCCAAGACAGGCCTCAGGACGCGTCGTGGCGCCGCCCTTGCCGGCAATGTCCTGGTTGCGCCGATCGGGATCCCGCCAGAGGCGGATCGTGGTTGAACACGCCCAGCCTGGACTGCGCCAGGTGGCTCTAGTTGCCGCCGCCGCGGTCGTCGTGGTGCTCGGGGCGGCAGTCGCGACCGGCCTGCTGCCCGAACCAGTCCAGCGTCTCGTATTCCACACCCCGCTGACGATCATGGTGCTGATCGCGGGCACTTCGTATGTCCTGTGGCGGGTCGCGTCCCGGCGCCCGCCGGAGGACCTGGGTTGACGCACTCCGTTCCCATCGAGGCAACCGCGCTCGAGGCTCGCGCCGCGACGATCGCCCGACTGGGATCCGAGACCTACGACGTGCTGATCGTCGGCGGGGGGATCGTAGGTGCCGGTGCCCTGCTCGACGCCACCAGCCGCGGCCTTCGCGCGGCGCTGATCGAGCAGTCGGATATTGCCGCCGGAACATCGAGCCGATCGTCGCGCCTCATCCATGGCGGACTTCGCTACCTGGAACAGCTTCATTTCGGCCTGGTCGCGGAGGCGCTCGAGGAGCGCGCCCGCTTGATCCGGCTGGCGCCACACCTCGTCAAGCTCGAACCATTCCTGTTCCCGATCTACGGCTGGCCGCTCGTTCATCAGGGCTTCTACGGGGCGGGGATCTTCCTGTACGACCTCCTCGGTTCGAGGCAGGGCGCAGGGTTCGCTCGCCACATGCGCCCGGCCGCTGCGCGCGAGTTCGCGCCGCAACTCCGACCCGAGGGCCTGCAGGCCGGGATCCTGTACCACGACGGGGTGGAGGATGATGCCCGGCTTACCCTCGCCGTCCTGCGCACGGCGGTTGGCCAAGGTGCCGTCGCAGCCACCCGCGTCCGGGCCGAGGCGCCGCTGATTGAGGGCGGGAAGGCGATCGGTGTTCGGGCGATGGACGTCGCGAATGGCCAGCAGCTGGAGGTCCGGGCAACCACGATCATCGACGCGACCGGGGTCTGGGCGGCCCATCCGGGTCAGCGTTTCGCGCCGGTTCCCGGCGCCGGACACATCGTCCCAAGTCGCGGGGCACACATCGTGATCCGACGAGACCGGATGGAGCTGGCCGGTGGCATGACGCTCCGGATCCCCGGCCGGGTCGTGTTCATCATTCCCTGGCCCAACCACTGGCTGATCGGCACCACGGATCACGAGGACGAACGCCCGCCGTCACATCCGACGGCTCTCGACGAGGACGTTGACGAGCTCCTCGGGGTCGTGAACCACCGGATGACGCTCGGCTTGTCCCGGGACGACATTCTCGGGACCTATGCGGGCCTGAGGCCGCTGGTCGGGGAGGTGGGTGGTTCCACGGTCAAGGCATCCCGCGAGCACAAGGTCACCACCGGCCCGACCGGGGTCGTCCGGATCGGTGGTGGCAAGTACACGACCTATCGGGTCATGGCCCGCGACACGATCGATGCCGCCCTGGGAATGGCTGAGGCCAAGGC
>JBDTOF010000054.1:0-1520 GCA_039933375.1 Chloroflexota bacterium | reverse complement strand
TCGACAGGACCCACGAACCACGGATGGATCCCGAGGCCGCCAGGCATCCGGCTCTCCCCGAGATTGATCAGCGTCTGGCGGATTTGCAGAGTCGCGCCTTCGATCGCGAGCCCCAGGGTCGTCTCGTACGGCCAAGGCCACCCATCCATCCCGCCGCGGGCGACGAACGAGCCGTCCGCGGTGACCGCCCACGGCGACGAATAGACCTGCCCGTGGAGGGCGGTCGCCTCACCCGGATCCGCCGCAACGTCGATGACGCCGCTTCCGGTCTGCGTCGGCAGCGCGGCGATCCGGTTGCACCACGGAGCCATGACGTAGGCGCCCCACAGAAATGGGTGGCTCAGATGGAGGGCGGGATCAGATGGTGTCCTCAGGAGGTCGTGGCCGAAGACGCGCAGGCGATGGAGTCGCGCCCCGATCGCCGGAAGGACTTCGACCTCGATATCGCCCGCAGCCACCGTGACCGGCGAGAGGTGTGTTGCAGGCATGGTCAGGAGCCTGCGTCAGCCGGCCGCGTCGGCAGCTGCCAGGTAGCGGGGATCGTCGCGTCGGATCGGATCCGGGTTGACGCCCCGGGCGACGGCGAGCTGTTCGGTCAGCCGCTGTAACGGGATGGCCGTCCCGAGGAGCGCGGCGACGGGGTCGGGGAGCTCCGGCGCTTCGGGAACGAGGATCCGGCCTGCCGGGCTCAGCACGGGATCGATCTGCTCGGCGACGATCGGGGTTGCGATGATCCCGGCCCGGAGGCCGAGTTCGCGGCACGCCCGCAGAACCCCGATCCCACGGGCGGTCCTTGGTCCTCGAGCCGCAGCATCCGTGAGGATCAGGACCAGGCCCGTCGCCGAGTCGACGCCCGCGAGGTGGCCATGGAGCATGGACTCGAGATCTCGCATGGCGGCAGGCAGGTGAGCCCCCTCTTCGACTTTGAGGGTGAGCTCTCTGGCTGCAATGCGATCCGCCCCGCTGCCCACGACCAGCAGGCGGTCGACGCTCTGCAGGCGATCGGCCATCGCCGTGATCGCTTTCGTCGTCGGGGCCGAAAGGCTCGCCGCAAGGAGCGAAGAGGCTACGACGGGATCGATCACCAGGCCGCTGATCCTGGCTCCGATTGCCGCTCCGGCGAGGATCGGCGAGAGGTATCCAACCGTGTGGCACCAGCTCTGGTCCATCTCCTCGGTCGAGACGACGATGTCGGCGACCGAGGCACCCGGGGATCCGGCGGCAGCGGTGATCAGCCCGACCGTGGACCCGGCGTCGCGAGCGGCGGACAGCGCCCGGTTCGTCGCCCAGGACCCGCCTTCGTGGCTGACCCCGATGACGACGGCGCCCGATCCGCCCAGGACTGGTTCGAGGGACCCCTCCAGCGCCTGCACGGCCAGCGGCGACCCACCCAGACCGAGCGCGGCGGGCAGCCCCGCCGCTCGATGTGCCTGTCGCAGGATCTCGGCCACGGCCAGCGCCCCGTGCTCGCTGGTACCGCAGCCGACGATGAGGACAGGTTTCCCGGCGCGTGCGGCCGC
>JBDTOF010000053.1:0-3878 GCA_039933375.1 Chloroflexota bacterium | reverse complement strand
GCCTGAGCCTTCTCGCGTCCTGCTTGCCCGAATGGTCAGCCGGTAGCGAGTTCGGCGATTTCCTCCCGCAACGCGATCAGATCGTCATCGACCGGAGCGAGGGCTCGCAATTCCGGTTCTGTGAGAAGCGCCTGCCTCAGCAGCGGTCGCGCCCGATCGAGTTTCCCCCGTAGCGCATAGAAGCACGCGAGGTTGTACCGCGCGAACGCGGTCGCTCGCATAGGCCACTCTCCCTGGCCAATCGAGGCCTCGACCAACGACGCCAGATTCGTGACCAGTTCGTCGAGGTGGACGGTGGCGGCGATGGCGGGGAGATGAGCCAGGTCGTGTTCCGGGCCGTTTCCAAGGATCGTTCCGACGATGCGGCCCTCGCCAAGAACCTCATCGGAAGCCGCTCCGACCTCGGAGATCAACGCTTCGGTCGCCGAATCTGCGTCGGCGACCACCGTTGCCCACGTCCATCCAGCGCGTTCGGCGTGGAAGATCGCATTGGCCTCGTCCGTCTCGCCGGCCGGCCCAACAGGTTCCTCGCGACCCTCTCGCCTGGCGCTGAGTCGCGCGGCCTGAAGCCGTCGCCAAGCCGATAGGTGCGCCTGCACGTCCTTCGTCGACCATCCGCCATCCGGAGCCGGCGCGTCACGACTCGCTGGGTCCAGGGCCTCGAAGATAGCGATCTCCACGGACCTCGCAGCGCGGAGGCCGCCGATCAACGCTGCTCGGAGATCAGGCTCAACTGGTTCATGCATCGTGAGATCGTACACACACCGCGCTCGCGGGCAAGGAAACGAGCGTTGCCGCATGGAAGCCCCTCGGGTCGCGCAACCGACCAACTCCGCGGCGCTCCTCGCGCCGGGTCGCCCTCGGCGGAACCAATTCGCGACCCGCTTCGTCCCTTGGCGATGGTCGCTCCGCTGCCCCACGCACCCGCAGAACGATTCAGGGCGATGTTCGAAGCTCACGAGGCACAGATTCTCGCCTACGCGATGCGGCGGACCATCCAGCTGGCCGATGCTGAGGATGCGGCGGCAGAAGTGTTCACGATCGCCTGGCGTCGCGTGAGCGACATCCCCGACGATGCCCTGCCATGGCTGTACGGGGTAGCCCGTCGCGTGCTCGCCAACCAGCGCCGCGGTGGTCTTCGACGCCTGAACCTGGTGCGCCATGTCGAGGACGACGTACCGACACCGGATCATCTCGGCACAGACCAGGACTCACCCGGCATCATCGCACTGGCCAGGCTGCAACCTGGCGACCAGGAACTGCTTCGACTCGTGGCATGGGAGGACCTGGACCACGCGGAGATCGCCACGGTCCTCGGGATCACCTCGAATGCCGTGGCCATCCGACTGCATCGGGCGCGGCAGCGGTTCGCAGCAATGCTCGGGGAAGTGGAGTCTGAACGCGGGCTGAAAGGTTTGGCCCTGTCCCGGACATTCAGGTGGAGAAGGGCAACACACGACGCAGCGCCGGAAGGAGTGGGTGATGACTGAGAAGCCAGGACTCGATCCCATCGACGTGCTGCGCGCGGTCGATCCTGTCGATCCGCTCGACGTGCCCTCCGCGAGCCTCGCCCGCGTCTCGGCGAGGGTTCAGGAGAACATCATGACTGACCATAGGAGTGCACCGGCGGGCGGGCAACCAGCTCGGCCGACCGCGCGGCTGGCGATCTTCGGGGTGGCCGTCGCGGCCTTTGCCCTCGTCGCGATCGTCGGGCTGCCGAAGATGTTTGGTGGGGATCCCACGCAGGTTGCGGTGATCCCGACCGCAGGCGTGCCGACGGATGCCCCCCCGGATGCCGGTCCGATCACGGGCGGCGGCGGCATGGCGATGTGCATTCGATACGACACATCGATCCTGGCGACGTTCGATCTTGCTTTTGACGGGACCGTCAGTGCGGTCGACGGTGATCAGGTCACCTTTACGGTCAACACTGGTTTCAAGGGTGCCGAGGACGGTGAAATCGCGCTGACGAACCCGGCCGGGGAATTGACCTCCGAGGGTTCGGTTGGCCTTGATTTGGGCGCCCGCTATCTCGTCGCCGGCAATGAGGGGACCATCGTTGGGTGTGGCTACACGCAGCCATACGATGCCGCAGAAGCTGCGGCGTGGGCAGCGGCCCTCGGCGGCTGAAGCCGGCCACTCGTCAGTCGCACGAAGATGGGGGAGCCGGCTCGGCCGCGATCGGCCGACCGGCTCCTTAGCCTGTGGCAGCCGCCTTGCCGGCGTTGGCGGGCTATGCTCGCTGCAACATGGACCGAAAGACGACAATCCTGACAAGCATCCCAACGTTCTCGAAACTCGATCCGCTCAGCATCGAGGCGGTGGCCACGCTCGCCCGGGAGGTCTCGTCGCCCGCTGGCACCGTGCTCATGCGCGAAGGTGACCGCGCCGATAGCTTCTTCGTCATCGTGACGGGCACCGTTCATATCGAGCGCGGCGGGGCGCTCGTGCGCTCGATGTCCGCTGGCGGGTTTCTTGGCGAGGTCGCCTTGATCGAGGACAGTCATCGGACTGCGACCGCTACGTGCGTGACCGATTGCGAGTTCTTTGAATTCGGTAGTTTCGAGTTCGGCCGGGTCATGGCGTCGTTTCCCGACGTTCGCGCGCGCGTCGAAGCCGCCGTCGCACGGCGTCCGCACGCCAATGAATGACAGGGTGCAACGTGGTCGCTGCTAAGTCGTGAAGATCTACCTGGCAGGACCGCTGTTCGCGACACCTGACCGGGACTGGAATCGCGCCTTGGCGACCCGCCTACGAGCCGGCGGCCACGAGGTCTTCCTGTCGCAGGAGAATCCGGCCGCTGAGCGGACCGGCGGCGCGATCTTCCGGAAGGACCTTGCGGGCCTCGACTGGGCCGAAGGCGTTGTCGCGATCATGGATGGTGCGGACCCGGATTCGGGCACCTGCTGGGAATGTGGCTATGCGTACGCGCGCGGCAAACCCGTTGTGCTGTTTCGCAGTGACTTTCGTGTCTCGGGAGACGCGGACGACATTCCGTACAACGCGATGCTGATCGGGGCCGCGGACGTCCACATCGAACTTGGAATGGCGTCGCTCGATTCTGCCGCCGCCGCCATCCTCGATGCCCTCGATTCCCTCCCGGGACCTGACTGACGACCCGGACAACGTCTTCGGTCCCCACCAGAACATCGCGCCGGCATCACACTAGAGCCGCTCGAGGTCGACTCCCTCGGACGTTGCCGCATGCTGTCGCCGCCGGATCGCTTCGCGGAATCCCTCCTCGAGTGCGGCGATCGGCTCAACGAGATCCGCGCGAATGGCGGCCCTCGACGATGGCGCGACCTGCCTGAACTTCATGGGCGCCGAATCCGCGGATGCCGTGCTCAGCGCCAACATCCCACCTGCATGCCGCCGGTCCTGGCGAGGAAATGTGGCCCGGAGTTCCTCAGGTCGGCTCCGGGCCGCCGGTACGGACCAGCCGACCCGCTGAATCCTCGTTGGATTGTGCGGCTGCCTGCGCGGCATATGCCTCGATCTCGAATGGATTGTCCCAGTAGAGTCGCCGGCCAGCACGCCAGACCCTGAGCGAGGCCAGGCCATAGCGAAGTGGCATCGTGATGCCGTAACGGCGCCACTGGGCGACATGGACACGCTCATGGACCAGCTCGGGCGCGCTCAGTGGGCGCCACGAGACGATGTGGGTTCCGATCGTACTCGCAAACCAACCTCTGACAAAGAGCTCACCAATCCGCCTCGTCAGGGGGATCACGTGACCGGAACAGTCAGCCACGTCTCCACCCGTTGATGGCGTTGATGCATTGTGGCGCGTCCGGAAAGGCTCGAGCCCCAGCGCCGTGATCCAAGGATGACACTCAGGCCAGTGTGAAGGTCGTTCGAATTTTGGGTATTGACAGGGC
>JBDTOF010000052.1:0-15586 GCA_039933375.1 Chloroflexota bacterium | reverse complement strand
GCATCCCGAACGATGCCCTCCTCAGCCTGAATGTCTCACCGCGCAGCTTCGAGGCGCCGGAGTTCAGCGCGGCGAGCTTCCTCGGGATCCTCCAGCGCCACGGCGTGAAGCCAAATCGGGTGCTCATGGAACTGACTGAACGCGAGGCCGTCCAGGACCCGGAGCGGCTCCGGGCTGCGATCGAGACCGTCCAGGCTGCGGGCGTTCGCGTGGCCGCGGACGACGTCGGGGCCGGCAACGCCGGCCTGCGGCTCCTGAGCCAGTTCCGCTTCGACGTGGTCAAGATCGATCTTTCGCTGGTCCAGGGCGGCGCCAAGGCAGACCAGACGATGTCCGTCCTAACCTCGCTCGTTCAGCTTGCCGCTCGGTGGGGCGCGCTGACAATCGCGGAGGGTGTCGAGACCGCCGCGCAGCTCCGGATGATCCGGCAGCTCGACGTGGATGCTGGCCAGGGCTACCTGCTTGGACGGCCTGGCGTGATCGCTGACGTCACGACGATCGATCTCGAGGCCCTCGCTGGAGCCCTGCCGGTCGGCGAGTCGCCCGCCGGCGTCGCGTGGCCGGTTCGCGCCTCCGTTCCGATCGCCGTGGCTGGCACGGCGGCGCCACGCGAACCGGTGGCGGTGGGTGCACGACCGAGGCGGGCATCGGATGAGCCGCTCTCGGCTCACGCCATCATTGCCAACGGTGCGCCCAGCTCCTTCGGGCCCCGCGGTTCGCCTTAGGCCATCCCCGTGAGCGCTCCGAGGTGCTCGGTCAGGCGCAGGTTCTCGCGATAGTCAATGGGCACTTCCACGAGCGCCGGGCCGTCGACGGCGAGTGCCTTCATGAGCGTCGGGTAGAGATCGTCGGCTGAGGCTGGCCGGAACCCGGCGATCCCGAATGATCGGGCGTAGTCGACGAAGTCCGGGTTGCTGAACTCAACCCCAAACGGCCGCCCGAATTCGTTCCGCTGCTTCCAGTCGATGAGTCCATAACCGTCGTCCCGCCAGACCACAACCACGATATTGGCGCCGATCCGCTTGGCGGTCTCGAGTTCCTGGCTGTTCATGAGGAACCCGCCGTCGCCGCACAGGGCAATGACCTTGCGCTCCGGATGAACGAGCTTGGCGGCAATCGCGCCCGGCAGTGCGATGCCCATCGCGGCGAAGCCGTTCGAGATGATGACCGTGTTCGGCTCGTAGGCCTGGTACAGGCGCGAGACCCAGATCTTGTGGGCTCCGACATCGCTGACCACGATGTCATGCGGTCCAAGCGCCCGGCGCATCTCGAAGATCGCCCGCTGCGGCTTGATCGGAAACCCCTGGTCCGTCTCGCCAGCGTTCAGGTCCGCGAGGATCGCAGTCCGGAGATCGGCGTTGACGATCGTCTCCTGGGCCGCATGGCGGGCCGACGCGTCGCGGCCGCCGACGCCGGTCGGGAGGACCGCCGCAAGGAGTCGCTGGAGGGTGGCGTCGAGGCCGCCAACGAGGGCGACCTCCGGCTGATACGCATTGTCGATCTCGGCCGGCTGGGTGTCGATGTGGAGGATCCGCTTCTTGCCATCCGGGTTCCAGCGGGCGGGACCGTACTCGACCAGGTCATAGCCGACACAGATGACGAGGTCCGCCCGATCGAAGCCGGTGAGGACGTGGTCGCGCGCCTGGAGGCCCACCGCCATGAGCGAGAGATGCGACCGATCGTCGATTGCGCCCTTGCCCATGAAGGTGACCGCCACCGGAATGTGGAGCCCCTTGGCCAGGGCCCGGAGGGCACCCGACGCATGGCGACGCAGAACTCCGTTGCCGGCCAGGATGATCGGCCGACTCGAGGCCGAGATCAGGCGGGCCGCATGGGCGATCGCCTCATCCGTCGGCTCGGGAAAGTAGGTCCGCCCCGGTGTGATCGGGCGCGCCAGGTCGCCGGATTCGGGCGCCATCGCGGCGAGGTTCTCGGGCAGCTCGATGTGCGTCGGCCCGGGCTTCTCCAGCGTTGCGACGCGAAACGCCTTGCGGACGATCTCGGGGATCGCATCCACACGTTCGACCCGGGTGTTCCACTTCGTGACCGGGCGGAACATTCGGACGATGTCCACGACCTGGTGGGCTTCCTTGTGGAGCTTGTCCGAACCCGCCTGGCCCGTGATCGCGACCATCGGTGCGCGGTCGAGGAACGCATCCGCGATGCCGGTGATCAGGTTCGTGGCGCCCGGTCCGAGGGTGGCCATCGCAACGGCAGCCTTGCCCGTCAATCGGCCATAGACATCGGCCATGAACGCGGCGCCCTGCTCGTGCCGGGTGGTGATATGCCGGACGCTGCTGCTGTCCGCCAGCGCATCGAGAACGTCCATCGTCTCCTCGCCGGGGACCGAGAAGACGTACTCGCAGCCCTCCGCCTCAAGGCACTCAACGAGGAGATGGGCGGCGTTTCGGGTCGGCTTGGTCATCGGGGAAGTGTAATCGTGAGGTCCCTTGCAGCGACGGCGGCGCTGAGTCCGAACCACTCCGAGCTTCGCCGGCTGGACGCCGCTTCACGGGACGAAGGACCTCTCGGCGCTCAGCAGGCTGCCCTGCCGCCTGCAAGGCTGCAGCCGCTGAACCGCCCGGGTCGTCCAGGAGCATGGTCAGAGCTCCGAGCACGCCCCCGATCGCGAGGGCCGAGGCTGGAATGAGCCACGGGTCGGCGGTTTCGATGGCGTCACCCTTGGTGAGCGTCCACTTTTCCGGTGCATCTCACCATCGACCTGACCGTCTCGCGATCGAGCGTTGCTTCGAAGTGGTGGATGCTCGGGTCGATTCCGGACAAGTCGTAGAACGACCCGTTGACGGTCAGCGACCCGATCACGTCGACCCGGCTGCCCCGCACGATCTGGGTGGTCAGGCACGGTCCGGAAACGGATCTTGTGATGTACTGATAGTCGATGGCGTCTCCAACCGCACTGAACGACGCGGAGGCAGTCAGGGTGAGTGACCTGGCCACGCAGCCCTCCTCTGGATCAGCCTGGTAGCAGTCAAGGGTGTAGACAGCGGGCAGGTCGACCGGTGCAATCGCCACCTCGCCGTCGTCGACGACGAGTTGGCTCGGGTCGACGCTTACGCATCCGTTGGCGACCAACGGCTCAGCGCCGCGATAGTCGCCAACGTCGACGCAGAACGTGACTCCGCCCAGGGGCCCGTCTCCGACGATGGCCGTCGCGATATTCACGCAGCCAGGCTCTCCCTGGTCGTGACAGCTGAGGCTCGTTGCCGCAAGGCTCCAGGAAGTCGTCACCGCATGCTCATTGGCCGCGCTCGCCGGAGCCAGGATGAGGACGAGCGCCAAGAACGCAAGTCCCCACGCTGAAAGGATCTTCTTCAAGGTAGATACCTCGAGTGTCCGGGGCGATTCTCTCCCCGAGGATCGTAACCCCAAAATGACGTTCTGGGCAGTTAGGGGTAGTGAAGACTAGGCCGAATCGCCAGGAGCACAACTAGGTAAGACAACCTAGCGTGTACCGAACGCCGGGGACCTCTCAGGATCCCCGCGGTTCGACCGGATCGGCGGCGGTTTGCGCAATGAACCGTTCGCGGAGGATCGTGCGGAGCACACGCCAGCCGTCGCGGAAGGTGTTCAGGTTCGAGTTTCCGAATCGGCGTGGAGATTCGAAGCTGGGCACCTCGACGATGGACAGGCCGGCGCGCTGGCCTTTGAAGACGAGCTCGGTTTCGATCTCGAAGCCCGACGAGGTCAGCTCGAGCTCGTGCAGCCGGCTGCGCCGGAATGCCATGTAGCCATAGCACAGTTCAGTATAGCGTGTGCCCAGCAGGGCGTTGGCGAAGCGGACCAGGACGTCGTTCCCCACGCGCCGAAGCAGGGTCATATCGGCGGTCCCACCACCGGGCAGGAAGCGCGAGCCCTTGACGAAGTCGTGGCCGGCGGCCAGCTGCTCGACGAAGCGCTGCATCTCGCCCGGGTCCATGCTGCCGTCGGCATCGAGCATAACCACCAGGTCGCCGGTCGCTGCCGCGAAACCGGCCCGCACGGCCTCGCCCTTGCCAGGGATCCGATGGTTGATCACCACCACATCCGGGCGAACGGACTTGGCGATCTCGACCGTCCCGTCAGTTGACAGGCCATCGACGATGATGACCTCATCGACGATCGCCTCCATCCGCTCGAGGACCCAGGCAATATTGCGGGCCTCGTTGATGGCCGGGATGACCACGCTGATCGTCAGCCCCTGGACGCCGCCCGACGAGCGGTCCGCGGACCCGCCCCGAGGACCGAGCGCGGCGCTCGACACCAGCGACTCATTGGTGGGTCCCCGAGAGGGGTCGGTGATCGCTCTATGGGTAATCATGAGACCCCTTCTCCGGAAGCACAGATAAAACGTCAGGCCTCCGACAGGTCCCCAAAGCCCGGACCGCAATAGTACCTCGGTACCCCCCTCATTGGCCAGCGGGCGGACGAATTAGTGGTGCCAAAGAGCAACGACATTTTTCGCTGACCCCGGCATCGACGAGCTCAGAGTCGGACGACGGGACGAATGGATGGTCGAGACTGGGACATCTGGGTTCTGTCACGTTCGCCCGGCATTGACGATGGTCCGGCCATGTACGTGATCTGCCGAATATGTGGGGGCCCGGGGACCACCGGCGAAGGACCGAGCGCTCCCTGCCGAGGGTGCATCCAGGCCGCGGTCAAAGCGGTCAACGAACTGGGCCCAGCTCGAAAGGAGGTGGAGCGCCACCTGGTCTTATTCGCTCACAACGCAGGTCCGGTAGCGGTGAGCAGGGGGGTGCAGGAGGCGGTGCCGGTCTCTGCGATCCATCGGCACGCGACCGGGTCGCCCCTGCCGAGCCGCGGTCAGGGCGAGCCGGTCGGGATGACGATCGTCGAACGAACGCTGGTGCGCCTCGCCCTGAACCTCCCCGAGCGCGCATCGGATGTCGGCGTCATGGGGGCGCTGCCGGTCCTCGCACTCGAAGTGGCCATCCGATTGGGTGCGCGGAGCACGATCCGTCGATTGCGGGCGGTGGCAACTGGGTGATCGTTCCGAAGGGTCGCGAATCGAGACCCGGAACGCTCGCGTTGAAACTGGCTCGTCACACCATCCTGTCGCGGTTGGCAGGGTCTGACGGGCCTCATGGCAATGCTAGACTCGTCGTCCCGGACGAGGATCTCGATGGACATGGACGCTCAACCGCCAACTACGGTCAGCCATCCCGCGTCTCGCACGGCACGGCTGGCAGGAGTGCTCGCGGTGGTCAGCGCGATCATCGGCGCGAGCACGTTCATTGCGATCCTGCTTCTGGTCGGTCGCGACGACGCGGCGCTCCTCAGCGTGGCGACTGGGGCATTCTTGGGGGGGATCGGCCTCCTGGTGGCGTTTCGCGCTGGTGGATCTTCTCGGTCCCTGCGGATACTGATGGTCGCGGGCCTGGTGTCGCTTACCGTATGGATCGCGGCCGTCACGCTCCCGTTGAACCGTTCCACGGCGATCGCCAGTCGTCCCGTCATCAGCGCGACGTCGACACTCGACGGCCCCGTGACGATCTCCGGGAACGTGACGGCGAGCAGCCTCGGGGCTACCGAGCGCGTCTCCGTCAAGATCGTCGATTTCGACGCCACGCCGTTCCAGGCGGTCTCCGGGTCTCCCATCTCCGGACGCACGTCGGTTCCGTTTCAGGCCCGACTGAACAGTCACCCGGATCGCGACGTCACCATCCTTGCGTGGCTGACTGACAGGGTGTCGGGCGAGCCGAGCTGCGCGATGTCGACGACGGCAAGCTCCGAGGTATCGTGCCTGCGCCTGTCGCTCCACAGCACCAGGACGAGCGCGCCTGTCCTGACTTTGTCACCCAGTCTGCTGCCCGGGGCTCGGTCGGTGAAGGTGGAAGTTGCAGCGAACGTCAGTTCACAAGGCGCTGTCCAGGTCAACCTCTGGGATCGTGACGCGCTCATCGGGTCGTTCATCGCTCACCCGGATCCCGACGGGGCAGTCAAGGCGGCGTGGACGGTCCCACTCCACGACAATCGAGCCGTGCTCTGCGCGGTGGCGGAAATGGTGTCGGAAGCCTCGGCTGGGACCGTTCCGAGTCCTTGTGTCGGCACCACCTATGTCCAGTTGATCATCCCGCCCGCGGCAGGCCCGAGTTCAAATCCGTTCGCGGTGCCCTAGGCCGAAGTTCCAGCTTGTTGTGAGCACGCAGGAGCGCGCCTCACTCGGCGCGTTCTACCGACATACGTGCGGGTGAGAGCCCGAGGAACGCGAAGGCGCGAGCCTGGGGGGCCGCCGTGATCTTGAAGGCGGGCTCGTCGGGAGCGCCGGCCAGCACGGCGCGGTTGCGGGCGAGCGTGGCCAGCCCGGCCAGCAGGGTCTGGAAGGATTGGACCTGCTCCGGAAGCCGGGCGTTCGGACCGGCGTCCGTGCCTCGACGGGCAGCGTATGGGCATGGCCTCGGCCTGCGCCGATGCTGCCCTTAGGGACGCGCTCACTCGATATCGACGGCATCTAGGATCATGCCCGCTGCCACCGTGTTCTGGGTGACTGCATCGACCAGAATGAAGCTTCCCGTTGAGCGATTTGCAGCATACGGATCGGCGAAGACGGGCGTGGTCGAAACGAGGCAGATTCGGCCGATGTCATTCGCGACCAGCATCTCCACCGTTTCCGGGTGGCCAAGATCCTTGACATCCAACCGAAAGTCGATGCGCCGGACGATCGCCTTGCTCCACGACGTCGTGTGCTTCATCAGGTAGGTCGTCTCAGTCGCCATCGGCCGATCACCCATCCAGCACACCATCGCCGCGAACTCTCGAAGGCTCGCGGGCGGATGGTCGGCTGCGGCGAACATGAATCCGCGCGAGACGTCGATGTCGTCGGCGATCCCCACGGCAACGCTGGCAGGCGCGCTCGCTCGCTCGACCGCCGCACCGGCCGAGGTAATCGATTGGACCCGCGTCTTGACCATGGTGGGCAACACGAGGATTTCGTCGCCAACCCCGATCGCGCCGGCGAACAGTCGGCCCGCGTAGACGCGAGTATGTGGCCGCTCGCCGTCAGGCCGCAGGACCAGCTGGATCGGAAGCCGAAGGTGCGGAAGGCGGTCGACCTCACTGACGTCCGCATTCTCCAGGTACGTGAGTAGTGAGGGCCCCTCGTACCAGGGCATCGCGTCGGACGGATGGACGACGTTGTCGCCGCGCAGTGCCGACATCGGGATGCAGGCGATCTCCCGGAAGTCCAGCGGCTCACAGAAGCGCCGGAGCTCCTCGCAAAGCTCATCGAAAGCCGGCTGCCCGTAGGCGACCATGTCCATCTTGTTCACGGCGACCACGAGGGTGCGCACGCCCAGCAGCGAGGCCAGCGTGCAGTGGCGACGAGTCTGCTCCACGAGCCCCTGGGCGACGTCGACCACGAGGACGCATAAGCCCGCGGTCGATGCCCCCGTCACCATGTTTCGCGTGTACTGGACATGACCCGGCGTGTCCGCGACGACGAACTTCCGCCGGGGCGTCGCGAAGTACCGATATGCCACGTCGATGGTGATGCCCTGTTCCCGCTCGGCCCTGAGCCCGTCGGTCAACAGCGAAAGGTCCAGGTGCCCTCGGGATCGCCGGATGCTTGCCGCCTCGATCGCCGCAAGCTGATCATCGAAGATGAGCTTCGAATCGAACAGCAGACGACCGATCAGCGTGCTCTTCCCGCCATCGACGGATCCAGCGGTGACCAGCCTGAGGAGGTCCGCCACTAGAAGTAGCCCTCTTTCTTGCGGTCTTCCATCGCCGTCTCCGAGAAGGTGTCATCGGCACGCGTGGCACCTCGCTCGGTCACGCGACTGACCGCGGTTTCCGCGATGACCTCGGCGACCGTCCCCGCCTGGGAGATGACGGCGCCGGTGCAGGTCATATCGCCGACCGTCCTGAAGCGCACTTCGATCCGCTCGGTCGGCTCGGTGGGCCCGGGCACGAGATACGGGTTAACTGCCAGCCACATTCCGTCTCTCAGGAACACGTCGCGCACGTGGGCGAAGTAGATTGATGGGACCGTGAGGTCTTCAGCTTGGATGTATCGCCAGATGTCCAGCTCGGTCCAGTTGGATATCGGGAAGACCCGGACCTGCTGACCTTTGTCGATCCGCCCGTTCAGCAGCTCCCAGACCTCGGGCCTCTGATGGCGCGGGTCCCATTGGCCGAACTCGTCGCGGACCGAGAAGATACGCTCCTTCGCGCGTGACTTCTCCTCGTCGCGTCGTGCTCCCCCGAAGATCGCGTCGAAGCGATGCTCGGCGATCGCATCGAGAAGCGTCACCGTCTGAAGGCGGTTCCGTGCCTTGTTCGGCCCTGGCTCCTCCCGGACCCGACCGCGGTCGATCGAGTCCTGGACGCTCGCCACCAGGAACTGCTCGCCTCGTTCGCCGACCGTGGCGTCACGGAATCGGATGACCTCCTCGAAATTGTGGCCTGTGTCGATGTGCAGGATGGGAAACGGCAATCGCTGTGGAGCGAGAGCCTTCCGGGCGAGATGCAACATGACGAGGGAGTCTTTCCCGCCCGAGAAGAGCAGCACTGGGCGCTCGAACTCGCCGACGACCTCCCGAATGATGTAGGTCGACTCTGCTTCGAGCGCAGCGAGATCCGTGAGCGGCAATTCGGAGATCAACGTCCACCCCAGTACGGCCCCAGAGAGCCGCCATACTACAAGCGACGCGCCCGACGAGTAAGCGGCGCATGGCCTGGACGCACCACCTGATCGATCGGCAGAGAAGGAGGAGCGATCATCGGTTTGGCGATTCGATGGTCAGGAGCCGTACTCGTAGCGGCCCATGTCCGGAGCCGTTCCACTCCACGGAACCGCACCCCCGAACAGGACAACACCGTTGTCGATGGCCGGAGACGCACTGGTCAGGCGGTAATCGCGGGTTGATGGGCTGGCGAATCTCGGATCTGCCTGGATGCCGGCCTTTTCATAGCCCGTCCACGAGGTGAAGGTGGCGAGGCTCGTTGTCGAGCCGCGGCCATAGACGCTGCCGACGTAGCCACCGGTGTTCTGGACCAGGTTGTTGTTGATGACGACGGATGACGGGACGCCCGATTCGATACCGAACACCTTGCCGCTCGACATGACCGCGACATTGTTCCTGATCTGCAGCCCATCGATCGCGCCGTTGTACGAGCTGGACCCGGCAACGCTGAATACGAACTGATCTAGATTGTGGAAGACGTTGTTGGCCACGACCATGTTGCTCCCGCAGCGCAGAAACATCCCTGCGCTTCGTCCAGCGGTGGTCGCACCGTAGCTCACGTTCCGGCGAAAAACGTTTCCGACGCACGGGGTCGAACTGTCGGTACCTGTTTCAAGGATGTCGTCGTTGTCCCACGTCGTGTTGTTCTCGATCGTTACGTAGCTGGCCGCGTAGATCTCGAACGCGCCACCATCCCAGCCATAATCGTAGCTGCGCGCGCGGTTGGCCCACAGCTGGTTGCCGGAGACGAGAACGGCTCCGGTGGTCCGGACGAGCGCGATCCCGACGGCGCCATGATCGTCGTTCACGATGTTCGAGGTGTTGACAACCATCATGTCCTGGTGGTGCACGCGGTTATTGAGGATTCGCACGCCAGTTCCGGCGCGAGAGACGTAGATCCCTTCCTCGTTGTGCAGGACCTCGTTGCCGGTGACCGTGACGTCGGTCGAGTTGTTCACGTTTACGCCATAGCTGTGGTTGTTCTGGATGATGTTGTTCTGGATGACAATGCGGTAGGCACCGTTCTCGGTACGGACGCCTGCTCCGGAGCCTCCACCACCCGCCGCCCCCTGGATGGTAAAGCCGTCGATGACGATGTCATGGGCAGCACTGATCTTGATCACATCCACGCGCCCGTTGCCAGCGACGGTCGGGCGTGCATCTCCAGGGTAGGCCTTGAACTGAATCGGAGCCGTTGAAGTCCCGGACCGAGACATCGAGAAACCGGTGTAGCTACCGGAGCGCACGTAGACGAGTGCGCCCGCCGACACGGTGTTCGCCGCCTTCTGGAGGGTGAACCATGGCGACGAGACGGTACCCGCATTGGAATCGCTTCCAGATGCCGAAACGAAATAGGCTCCCGTAGTGGCCGGGGTTGGGGTCGGGTTCGGGGTAGGAGTTGATGTTGGGGTGGGTGCTGGCGTGGGAGTCGTGGTAAGGGTGGGGGCGGGTGACGGGTTGGTCGAGACGGTGCTGATCACGACGTTGAAGGTCGCGTACGCGTACGATCCATTGCCCGTCAAGGTGCCGGTCACTCGATGGTCGCCGGCGGTCGTGGTCGGGACCGGGAAGTAGACCGTGAATGCGCCGGACGCGTCCACCTGGAATGGAGTCGCGGCGGCGGTCCCTGCCATGGTCACGGTGCCGCTCGAGTCCGGTGCGAATCGGGTGCCCATCACCTTGAGGTTCGTGCCGGCCGTACCTGAATACGGCGAGAGCATCAGGACGGGGTAAAGGGTGGGGGCGGGTGCCGGGCTCGCCAGCGTGGTGACGGCTGGAGCTGGCGTCGCAGTTGGGGTGGGTGTGGCGGTCGCAGTTGGGGTGGGTGTGGCGGTCGCAGTTGGGGTGGGTGTGGCGGTCGTAACCGGTGTCGCGGTTGTGGCTGCGACGATCTGCAATTGGACTGTCGCACGAGGGGTGGACCCAGGTGCCGGGACCGCATCGATCTGAATCGTTCGCGACGAGATGGTGGTCGGAAGAGTCAGAGCAATGTGAAAGGAACCGGGGCCACTGGCTTTGTAGGAGGGCATTCCGTCCCCGGAACCGTCGAGGATCAGCGTTCCCAGTTCGTGGGCGTCGAAGCCACTACCGTCGATCCAGATCGTGGCGCCCGCCGTCACCGTTGTCTGGTCAGGGGTGAGGGTCGCGGTCGCCGAACGCGCGTACAGCACGCCGCTGCTCAGGATGAGGGCCGGCACAAGGAGGAGGATGGGCACGGTCGCGAGCCAGTCGCGGAGCCGTGACGCCGGACGCGGCCGGCGAGCGGCTTCCTCGGCGGCAAGTTTCCGCCGATCCTCGGGCGACATTATTCGGATGTTTCTCACGACAACGACTCCCTAATGCTTTTGAGGCGGGTCGTCGGCAGAGCGAGCGGTCCACGGCATGCGCGGCCTTCACTTACGGCAACCCGGCTGTCTGGAACAGACCCGTGGCTTTGCGGCCCCGCCTCGCGACGGGTGTGCCTTTGTTCGGTTGTGCTTTGTACCTTAAGGTGGCCGTGCGGAGTGTTCCATGAGACGAAAGTCAATCGGTCGCCTAGGACCCGGCCGAGGTCCGGAGCGGTCCCGGGTACTCCGTCTCACAGGAAGGCGGCGTCTGGGCGGCTGTGACCCGATCGCTCGGTGCATGAGCGCACCGGATCGCGATGTGACGTAGCGTTGCGGTAGCCGGAATTCGGATTCTCAAGGTACGATCTCGCCCTTACCTCGCCCTTATCTCGATCGATGGCCATCCATTCGACCAAATGAAGAGTGCCGATCGTGCGTAGTCGAATCTCTCGAGAGGAGACCTTGACTGTCTGCCTGCGTCATCCCCGGTCGGCCCCGCGAAGCGGTGGGGCCGGTCGGGGTCGCCGTTCGTCCCGACTCGATCGATGGTCGAAGGTGGGTGCGACGTGGACGTGTTGACAGCACCCAAACAGGGGCTCACGTCGATCCGTGGGTTGATCCTGGCCGGAGGCCTCGGCCTTCGATTGCGATCCGTGGTTTCGGATCGCCCGAAGCCCCTCGCCGTCGTCGGGCAGCGACCGTTCCTCGAGTACCTGCTTCGGCAGATCTCGGCACAGGGAATCCTGAGCGTGACGATCTGTACCGGCTACGGCAGCGACAGAATCCGGCAGGTCATCGATCAAGGGCCTGATTGGGGCCTCCGCATCGGGTACTCCGAAGAATCGGAGCCCCTTGGCACGGCCGGCGCCCTGCGCCTGGCGATGGAGCAGTTCGATGATCCAGAGTTCATCGTTCTCAACGGCGATTCCTTCTTCGACATTTCCTTTGAGCGTCTGATGGAGACGCACCGCTCCCTGGAAGCCCAGGCCACCATTGCCGTTCGATGGACACGGGACGCGGGCCGATTTGGATCCGTCGAACTCGATGGGGAGGGACGGGTGCTGTCGTTCCGTCAGGGCGTGGGCGACGGCCCGTCTCTCATCAACGGCGGGATCTACGTCCTGAATCGGAGCGTCCTCCTCGACCTGCCGGTCGGGAAAGCCGCGTCCCTCGAGCGTCAAGTGTTCCCGGCATTGATTCGGCGCACCAATGGGGCCGGGCTCGGGGCGGCCACATTCGACGGCTGGTTTACGGACATCGGCGTGCCAGACGACTACCTGTCCGTCGACCGGGACCCGCGACCCATCCTAGCCGCCGTCAACCGTGCGTCGTCATGTTGATCAGGGCCAAGGCTCCCCTGCGGCTCAGCTTCGCGGGCGGCGGCACGGATGTACCTCCGTTCCCGGAGCGCGAGGGCGGGTGCGTCCTCAGCATGACCATCAACCGCTACGCCTGGGGCACGCTGCGACCCCGCGATGACCATCAGATTCACCTCAACTCGCTGGACTTCGGCCTGTCACTCACCTACAGCTCTCGCCACCAACCGGTGTACGACGGACAGCTGGACCTCGCGAAGGCCGTGGTCAAGCGCCTCAGCCCGGACGATCGCCACGGGTTCGACCTGTTCCTGCACAGTGATGCCCCGCCCGGCTCGGGGTTGGGCTCCTCCTCGGCGATGATCGTCGCGCTCGTCGGCCTGTTCAAGGAATATCGTCGCCTCCCGATGACCGACTACGAAGTCGCCGAGATGGCCTACACGATCGAGCGGGTGGATCTGGGTATCGAGGGCGGCCTCCAAGATCAGTACGCCTCGGCCTTCGGCGGATTCAACTTCATCGAGTTCCTGGCCGATCGCGTCGTCGTCAACAGCCTGAGGGTCAATCCGCACATCCTCAATGAGCTCGAGTACAACCTTCTGCTCTGTCATACGGGAAAGCTGCGCTTGTCATCCAATATCATTGCCGACCAGGTCGCCCGCTATGAGCGTTCCGAACGTGAAACGCTCGACGCGCTGCGGGAACTCAAGCGTCTGACGGTGGAGATGAAGAATGTCATCCTGAATGGCCAGTGGGGCCAGCTCGGCGCATTGCTCGATCTGGAATGGCAGCACAAGAAACGGATGTCGCCGAAGATCTCGACTCCGGAACTCGACGACCTCTACGATCTGGCCCGGTCCCACGGAGCGCTGGGGGGCAAGATCACCGGAGCAGGCGGGGGTGGCTACATGCTGCTCTACTGTCAATTCGACCGGAAACATGAAGTTCGCGACGCGATGCGCGCCGCCGGGTGCGACGTCGATACTGTGGCGCTCGAGCCGAGCGGCCTACAGACCTGGAGGGTGACGTGACCGTCCCCATGGAGACCTCGCCGACGATCGACCGGGATGCGCTTGCCACCACCCTGCGGGAGCGCATCCTCACCAGCGCAGACGTCAAGCGCCAGCTTGCCGACCAGCTCGACGACGCCGTCGCCGTCGCAGCACTCCTCGTCCGGGCGATCGTCTCGGGCCACAAGCTGCTCTTGTTCGGCAACGGCGGCAGCGCCGCCGACGCACAGCACATCTCCGCGGAGCTGATCGGCCATTACTACCTGGATCGCCGGTCGTTGCCGGCCCTTGCCCTGACCGTGGACACGAGCGCGCTGACCGCGATCGGCAACGACTATGCGTTCGATCTCGTGTTTGCGCGGCAACTCGATGCCCTCGGTCAGCCCGGCGATGTGGCAATCGGTCTGTCGACGAGCGGCAACTCCCGAAACGTTGTCGAAGCGCTGCGCGTGGCCAAGGGCAAGGGGCTTGTTACGGTCGCGATGACCGGGGCCAACGGCGGCGCTGCCGCCGAGGTCGCCGACATCTGCGTCCGCGTGCCCTCGACCGATACGCCGCGAATCCAGGAGTCGCACATCCTGCTGGGCCACATCTGGGCGGAGATCATCGAGGCGGCCGTCGTCGCCGCGGAGCGATGAGTGGCGCGATCTTCCTCGACCGTGACGGCGTGATTAATCGCAAGATCGACGGGGACTACGTTCGCGAGTGGGCCCACTTCGAGTTCCTGCCCGGTGCGATCGAGGCGCTCCGGCACCTGAGCGACCGAGGTCGTGGGCCACTGATCGTGATCACCAACCAGCGCGGCATCGCTCGCGGACTGATGAGCGCCGCGGCGGTGGACGACATCCATCGGCGTATGCGTGAGGCACTGGCTGCCGCTGGAGTCCGGCTGGCCGACATTCACGTCTGCCCGCACGAGGTGGGCGCCTGCGATTGCCGGAAGCCAGAGATTGGTCTGTTCCTGGAAGCGGTGCGACTCGATCCCACGATCGAGTTGAATCGGTCTGCGGTCGTGGGCGATTCTCTGGCCGACCTTGAGGCGGGCCGGCGCCTCGAGGCCGATACGTACGTGGTATCGCCGGATCCGGCAGACCTCGTCCAGGCTGCGAAGGAGCAGGGAATCGCGGTCAGTGGCGCGGCGACCTCGCTGCTTGAGCTCGTGACAACCGGGCTGCTCGATCGCCGGTCCGCCGCGACGACCGCCCGATGATCGACGAACGCTCGAGGCCCGCTGGCGACCTCGTCGGGCCCGGCGTCCCAGCCGGGTCACCGCGCGTCTGCGTCGTCGGTTCCGGCACGCGATTCCTGAGCGGCATCAGCATCTACACCGTGCGCCTCGCGAACGCGCTCGCGGCGAACCACCGGGTCAGCATCGTGACCATGCGCGGATTGCTGCCCCACCGATTCTACCCGGGCCGCGAGCGCGTCGGTCGCGAGCTCACCGAGCTGCGACTGGAGCCGGGCGTCGAGCGGTTCGACGGGATCGACTGGTACTGGCTCCCGAGCCTCATCCGCGGACTCTGGTTCATCGCGCGGAGACGCCCGGACGTCCTGATCCTCCAATGGTGGACCGGGACTGTCCTGCATACCTACCTCGCTCTCAGCCTGGCTGCGCGCCTGCTCGGGATGCGAGTCGTCATCGAGTTCCACGAGGTGCTCGACACCGGAGAGGCGGGCCTCGCGCCCGTCCGGGCGTATGTCGGCCTCGTGGCACCGATGGTCGTCGGGCTTGCCTCGGGGTTCGCCGTCCACTCGGCCTTCGACGAAGAGCTCGTTCGCTCGAAATACCGGATTGGCCCGCGGCGCCCGATCGCTGTCCTGCCCCACGGACCGCACGATCACTACCGCACACCGGGCGACATCCCAGCGCTCGCGGCCCTCAGGCAGGCCCCGGCCGAAGTCACCAACCTGCTGTTCTTCGGCGTCATCCGGCCATACAAGGGCCTCGAGGATCTCGTCCATGCGTTCGACTCCATTCCGCCCGGGCAGATCGATCGTTACTGGTTGACCGTCGTCGGGGAGACCTGGGAAGGCTGGGCCCTGCCCGGCGAGCTGATCGCCGCAAGCCGATACGCCGAGCGGATCACGTTCGTGAATCGCTATGTCCACGACAACGAGCTGGACGCCTACCTTCGAGGCGCCGATGCGGTGATCCTCCCCTACCGCCGGTCGTCGCTGAGCGGGCCGCTCCACGTTGCGATGGGGTACGGTCTGCCGATCGTGATGAC
>JBDTOF010000051.1:0-2747 GCA_039933375.1 Chloroflexota bacterium | reverse complement strand
GCGCGTTGGCGCGGGGCGCGGCGTGTGGGTCGCGCGGGGGCGCGGGGCGCGGGGCGGGTGGGTCGCGCGGCCTAGCTGCGGATCCCGCGGGTTGGTCCGGCCAATTGTTCGTGTGGAGAACAACTCGACCACAGGCGGGGATCCTGGCGTCGCCACGTGGCCGAATGTGCGCCCAGCGACACCAGATGGCGCTCACTGGGTCTGAATGGCGCCACGAATCGTCGAACTTGCTCGGATCCGGAGGGGTTCGTCGTCGAGTGGTGCTGCAGAAGACCAATTGGCCGCGGTTGCGGCCTCGCTGAGCGCACTTTCCTGGCTTACGCGTCCCCCAGGAGCATTAGCCAAGTCACTTTGCGCGGCGACCCCGGTTTTCCTGTCAGATGCGCGTCCTCGCACGCATTAGCCATGAATACCGGGGCTTTCGCGGCCCGAATCGGCCTCGGCGGCGCGAACGTGGCCCGACAACCTGCGCAGTGCTCTCCCCAGCGGCATTAGCCATGAAAGGCGGACGCGGCGCACTGCGGCGGCAGTTGCGAGGCACGGCGGCCGGCAGCGGGTCCGATGTCAGCCGCGGACGAGGGCCGCCAGCACCGAGCGGAGCCCCGCGCCGTCGGGAGCGGCGCCGGAACGAATAGCGATGGCCACCCGCGAGCCCGAAGCATCCACCAGCGCGTCGAGTGGATACCCGCTGATCGCCGCGCTGGCGGCGACCGCGAACTCGGCCGCGTCGGCCGCCGTATCCCACGCCGTGGACCAGATCAGCATTGACCCTCCCCCGGGTCCATCGAGGAGCGCGAGGCGGTCGCCGCCCCAGCCTGCGGCTGCGATTCGTGCCGCCTCGCCCTCGACACCACCCTCGCGCAGCCAGACCCGCGTCTGGAGCTCGCCAAAGGTGTCCTGCGCGGCCACGGACCATCCGACACCGAGCTGTGCGCCGAAATCGGGCGGGATCGTGACCTTCAGGGGCAGTTCGCCGCTGAGATATGCCTCGGGGTGGATGATCTGCTCGGTCGAGACCGGCAGCCGCCCATACGCCGCGTCCACGCCCGCGTAGCCGCTCTGACCGCCCTGCCCCCCCTGGAGCAGCCCAACGAACGTCGCACCGGCCTGGTACGGGAAGAGCGAGGTCTCCAGCAGGATCCTCGGCGTCCTCGACATGACTGCGAGCATTTCCGGATCCGAGCCGGCGGCCGCGACCTCGCCGAGCTGCTGGGTCGTCAGGTTGGCCACCATCCACGCGGTCTGGACGCTGACCGCATCGCCCTCGACCAGGGCCAGGATCGCAAGGAGCCGATCCGAATCGTCACGGATCGTGTCGAGGCCCATCGCGTTCAGATCGAAATGGCGGTCCTGCAGCTCGTGGGTGAACTCGTGGGCATAGGTCAGCTCCTCCATCGCCCCGATGGCGCCTGATCGACTGACGATGTAGAGCTCCTTGGCAGTCTGGTCGTAGTAACCGATGACCTGGCTCCCCTGCAGATCGAGGTACACCCGCTTCAGCGAGGTCTCCGGAGTGAGGAGGCCGAGCAGCATGAGGATGCGTTCTGACTTCGCGATCTCCTCGGGCGGATTGTCCTTCTCGAATTGCGCGGCGAGATTCGTGCGCAGCGTCGCCTCGTCGATGACGACCGGCTCGACCCGATCCGAGCTATCGAGGTGGCGGATCACAGCCACCTGGTCAGCGATGGCTCGATATGTGGCAGCGGCATCGGGTGCCAGCGTTGCCCCGGGTGCGGGCGTCGCCAGCGAGGCGGCCGGGGACGGGGTATCGCTGCCTGGGGAGATCGTGGGCGCGGGCGAGCAGGCGCCCGCCACGATCGCGATGGCGAGAAGGAGCGCGACGGGGGGCCTGATGCTGAGCTCGGACATCGCGCCGATCCTACCGCCCCCACGGTGAATCACCGATCGCGGCGTTCGTTTGCCTTTCTTAATCGACTGATGGCTCGTGTCTGAACGCTCGGTGCGTACTGTTCGGGTCGGACAGAACCTTCGAGGTTCCTTCCTCCCTCCCTCCGGACCGGAGACGCCAATTGGGCAGGCGTCTCCGGTCTTTCCTTTTCCCGGCCGGACGAAACGCGGCGTGCAGCCCCGTGTGTCAGAATCCGGGAGATGGAAATCACCTGGTACGGACGGACCTGTATTCGACTCAAAGGCCGCGACGCTGTTGTGGTCGCGGACCCGTATCCCGCCGTCGTTGGTCCCACCGGTCGCGGGATCACGGGGGATATCCTCACCTTCAGCCATCCCGACGATCAACCGCTGCCGAAATCGAAGGGCAAGCGGTCGCGCGACGGCTCCACCGCCATCCCGGCGAGCCTCGATGAGGCATTTGTCCTCGATGGACCGGGCGAGTTCGAGGTCAAGGAGGTCCTCGTAACGGGCGTTCGGACGTTCCGGGACGATCAACGGGGAGCTGAGCGGGGGCGCGGCACGGCGTTCGTCGTAGAGCTGGATGGCCTGCATGTGATCCACCTCGGAGACATCGGGCACCTGCTGAATGAGGAGAGGCTCGGGGATATCGGGGCCGTCGAGATCGTCTGCGTTCCGATCGGCGGCGCGCTCTCATCCACGAAGGCCGCGGAATTGGTTGCCCAACTCGATCCTCGGCTCGTGATCGCGATGCCGGTCTGCCCGGAGGAAGCCGATTGCGCCGAGGCGATCTCGAAGTTCTTCCAAGAGATGGGCGGCACACCCGTCGCGCAACCGAAGCTCTCGGTTTCAATATCGACCCTGCCCCAGGAAGTCAC
>JBDTOF010000050.1:0-2157 GCA_039933375.1 Chloroflexota bacterium | reverse complement strand
CACTTGAGAGCATATTTCTTGCAGAAGCTCGTCATCCTGGCGGCTCCAGCGCAGGTTCTTTGCATGTCCCCCATGCCACGCCGACGGTGGCCCGACATCTTCTGGTCGCGCGACTACAACGCCTCAGTCGTGAGCCGGGCGGCTTCCGCTGGCGAGGTTTCACGGATCGCGAGGGGAATCTACGTCCGGGCGGCACTCGACGCTCGGGCCGTCGTCGGGCGCAACTGGCAGCGGATCCTAGCCCGCGAGTTCCCGGGGGCTCTCGTCGCCGATGCCTCGGCGCGCTGGCTCGCGCCACGCGACGGTCGCCTCTTCGTGGTCCATCCTCGCCGCGGAACACTCGATTTGCCCGGTCTGCGGATCGAGCCCCGAGAAGGGCCGGGGCCACTTCCCACCGACCACGCGATGCCCGAGGGCATCTATTTCAGTTCGGATGCGCGGGGTCTCCTTGACAACCTCGCCGAACCGAGTGAGCGGCTCCTGGCGCGCGAGGATCTCGAACGCTGGATCGAGCAGTTGGCATCCCGGCGAGACGGGATCGAGTATCTGAACAAAGAGCGCGACGAGGCGAGGAGCATCGCCGGTTCGATCCGGCGTCGCACGGCCTTCGAGCAACTCGAGTCAGTGATCCGGGCGACCCTCGCAACCGGCCCGGCCAAGGGTCTACGCACGCGGGCACTCCAGTCCCGGGCTGCTGGCAAGCCAATCGACGAACTGCGGCTCGCCCGAGTCGAGGCCCTCGCGCGGCACCTCGAAGGCCAGGCCCCGGATCCGATCCTCGCCTCTCCTGGACTCGCCGGGCAGCGAGCGCTCCTGCCCTTTTACGAGGCCTACTTCTCCAACTACATCGAGGGGACCGAGTTCACCCTGGACGAAGCGGCGGCGATCGTGTTCGAGCAGCGCATCCCGCCGCAGCGCCCCGAGGACGCGCACGACGTCTTCTCGACCTACCGGCTCGTGAACGATCCGTCCTGGCTCGCGCGCACTCCGGCGACGTCCGAGGAGTTTGTCGATCTGGTCCTCGAGCGTCACGAGATCCTGATGGCCGCCCGCCCCGACAATGATCCGGGGCGCTTCCGAGAGATCGACGTGCACGCGGGCGGGACGCCCTTCTCGCCCTGGCCCTCGATCGAGGGGACCCTCCTGCGTGGTTTCGCCGCGGGCGGGCGGATCTCGGAACCCTTCGCTCGGGCGGTGTTCGTGCACTTCCTGGTCGCGGAGGTCCACCCCTTCGCTGACGGCAACGGCCGCTCGGCGCGAATGGCGATGAATGCCGAGCTCTCGGCGGCCAGCGAGGTCCGGATCGTCATCCCGACGGGCTACCGCAACGACTACCTGTCCGGTCTTGCTGCGGCCACCGGCGACGCCTTCGGGCCGATGATCCGCATCCTCAACTTCGCGAGACGTTGGACGGTCGAGATGGACTTCTCGTCGCGGAAGGTGGCAGAGGACCTCCTTGAGCGCACGAACGCCCTGACCGACCCGATCGTCGCAATCCGGGACGGGATCAAACTCAAACTGCCATCGAGACTCGATTTCACGTGACCGCGCGCACATCGAGGACCGCGTCGACGGCACCGGTGGCGAAACCGATCTTTGCCCCGTGCTCGGCCTCGAGGATCGCGACCATCTGGCCACCGACAAGGACAAGGCGGACCGTATGCCGCCCGACCGGCGGAAGCATCGAATGACACGGAGGTTGCTGATGATCCTGTGCGTGCCCGTGACGACAACGGGCGAGGTCGATCCGCGCTGGGGCCGCGCGGCGCGTGTCGCGGTCGCCGAGGTGGTGGGCGGCGAGATGCGACGCTGGGACGAGCATGACGTCGCCTGGGACCGCCTCCACGACGAGGACTCGGAGGGCGGCCATCACGCTCGGGTCGCCCGCTTCGTGCAGGATCATCGCGTGACCGTCGTGGTCGCGCACCACATGGGCGATCCCATGCTCCACATGCTGGATCGGATGGACGTCGGCGTCCGGCTCGGAGTCAGTGGCGATGCGCGTCGGGCTGTCCTGGCGGCGGCGGCGCACATCGCCTGACCCGAGTGGCCTCGGTCCCGGGTGGGCCCTGGGTTGACCGAGCCCAGTCATGCGGAGACTTCTCGGAGCCTGATCGAGCGGCGATGCGTTCACCCATTCATGGTCGCGGGGCCTCG
>JBDTOF010000049.1:0-3264 GCA_039933375.1 Chloroflexota bacterium | reverse complement strand
GCCGCCTGGCGAACGACCGGGACGAGGTTGTCGGCGAGCTGGAGCTGCTTGTCGTCCTGCAGCAGAATGAACCCCTTGACGGCGATCACCGGGTCCGACGTGAAGAGCAGGCCGACCTGCGCATCGCCATTCTCCAGGGCCGAAATCGTGATGGGTCCACCCGTGTCAGTCGGCTTGAATTCCTTGAATGTGAGCCCGTACTTGTCCGTCAGTCCCTTGAGACAGAACGGTCGATCCGGACATTCGGGCGGCCCGGCCAACGTGAGTTGGCTGGCGATCGTCCCTGTTGGTTCCTGGCTGCTCCCACCCAGCGAGCAGGCGCTCACGATGAGCGCGAGTATCGCTGCCCCGAGGGCGGCCCTGCGGATAGTCCGCATTTGGGTCGTTCTCCTTCCTTTCCGCCCGCGCGAGCACCGTCGCGACCGAGGCGAGGGGCGACGATAGCAGAGCCGCCGTGACAGCTCTGTGACGCTGAATACAGGAGCGAAATCGCCCCGGGCTGCGACCTGTCAGAGCGCCTGGCGCACGAGCGTTTCCCGACCCTCGGGCTCACTGAGTCCTCCGCGCTCGTACCGGCGCTGCGCCCAGGTGAACGCCCGATCCGTCCCGAGCGCCAGAACCGCAACCAGGATCGCGCCGGCGAGGAGTCGATCGTCCTGTTGCAGCGCGAACCCGTCCACGATGTAGCGGCCGAGACCGCCTCCGGCGACGAGCGCGGCAAGTGTGGCCGTCGCGACGACCTGGACCGCGGAGGTCCGGAGCCCGACGATGATCGCCGGCAACGCGGCCGGCAACTCGACATCGCGAAGGACCTGCCGCTCGGTCATTCCCATGCCCCGCCCGGCCTCGATGGTGTCCCGATCCACGTCCTGGATGCCAGCCACCGTGTTGAGCAGGATCGGTGGAATCGCCAACAGGACGAGCGCCGGCAGCGCGCTGGAGAAGCCGAGCCCAAGGAAGGGAACGAACAGGATCAGGAGCGCATACGAGGGAACGGCCCGCCCCAGCCCGGCCACGGCAGTCGCGATGCGGTCCCCGCGGCGCGTGTGGCCGATCGCCAGTCCTGCCGGCAGTGAGACGGCAACGGCCAGGAGGATTGCCACGACCGAGAAGAAGACGTGCTCGCCGAGACGCCACGGCACCCCGTTGGAGCCGGCCCAGTGGGCCGGATCAAGGAACCAGTCCACGGTCTCGCGCAGGATCTCCATCAGCTGCTTCTCCGGGCGCTCCAGGGAGTGATGGCGCGGCCAAGCCAGCCGAGTCCGAGATCGACCACAAGGGCAATGGCCACGGTCAGCCCGAATCCGACCAGGACCAGCGTGTCATTGCGGAAGTTGTAGCCACGCAGCATGACCTGGCCGAGCCCACCGAACCCGATGAGGGCCGTCACCATGACCAACCCGATGGTCGTGACGGTGGCAATCCGGATTCCGGCCACGATCAGCGGCAGAGCCAGCGGCAGCTCCACCTGCCACATCCGGCGCGTTCGGCCATAGCCCATCGCGTCGGCTGCCTCGAGGACGTCCGGAGGCACCGACGCCAGACCAGCCAGGACGTTGCGCGTCAGGATCAGCAGGGTGTAGGTGACCAGCGCGATTTCTGCGCTCAGGAACGAGAGTCCCGTGACTGGCACGAGGAAGGCCAGGAGCGCCAGGCTCGGGATCGTGTAGAGGAAGCTGAAGAACCCGGTCACGGGGGCGACCAGCGGACGTCGGCCGCGGATCAGAAGCACGGCAACCGAGCTGATGAGCAGGCCCACGGCCACGGCCACGACCGTCAGCGCAAGGTGCTCGACGAGCTTGCTGCCGAGGAGCGGAAGGTTGCCGCGGATGACATCCCAGCGGATCACGCTGGTCGAACCTCGGCATCGCGGCGACCGAACGCGGTGATCTCGTCGGCGCTGACGAGCCCCTGCACGGCCCCCCGTTCATCGACGACGATCCCGACCTGGACCTCGGCGTCGATGAGCATCGCCAGGGCGTCCTTGAGCGTCGTTCGTGCATCGAGAAGCGGCGACATCGCGGCAGCCATGTCCTCGGTCAGGGTGCCGCTCGTCGGTACCTGGCGCTGCCCGATCCAGCCGATCGGCCGATTGCCGGCGTCGACGAGGAGGAGGTACTCGAACGGGTCGGCGCGGATCCGCTGCCGGGCATCGCCCGCATTATCGCCGGCGCGCGCGGTGACCGCGGGGCGCAGTTCGAGGCTGGCCACCCGAGTCAGGGCCAGGCGCTTGAGGCCGCGATCCGCCCCAACGAACCGGGCGACGAACTCGGACGCCGGGTTGGCCAGGATCTCGTCCGGCGTCCCGAACTGGGCGAGCCTGCCGCCAACCTCCAGGACTGCGACGAGGTCGCCCATCTTGATGGCCTCGTCGATGTCGTGGGTGACGAACAGGATCGTCTTGGCGAGGTTCGCCTGGAGGCGCAGAAACTCGTTCTGAAGCCGATCACGGACGATCGGATCAACCGCCCCGAAGGGCTCGTCCATGAGCATCACCGGAGGATCCGCGGCAAGTGCCCGGGCCACCCCGACCCGTTGCCGCTCGCCGCCGGAGAGCTGTGCCGGATAGCGATCCCGATGGACCGCCGGGTCGAGGCCGACCAGTTGGAGCAACTCGTCCACGCGCTCGCGTCGCCTGTCCTCATCCCAGCCGAGCAGCCGCGGGACCGTGGCCACGTTCTCGCCGATGGTCTGGTGGGGAAACAGACCCACCTGCTGGATGACATAGCCGATGGAGCGACGCAGTTCCGTCAGGGCCTGGGTCGCGGCATCAACGCCGTCGATGAGGATGCGACCACTCGTGGGCTCGATCAGGCGATTGACCATCTTCAGGCTGGTGGTCTTGCCGCAGCCCGATGGGCCGACCAGGACACAGATCTTGCCCGCCGGCACTTCGAAGGAGAGGTCCTGGACGGCGCCGAGGCGCGCCGAGTCCGTGCCGGGATAGCGCTTCGTGACGTGCTCGAAGGCAACCGTTGCGGCTCGCGGGCCGTGGTCCGCGGAGGTCGTCAAGGTTCC
Organism: Chloroflexota bacterium; assembly: GCA_039933375.1. Classification (GTDB taxonomy): domain Bacteria; phylum Chloroflexota; class Limnocylindria; order Limnocylindrales; family CSP1-4; genus UBA5189. The sequence continues at coordinate 246 of JBDTOF010000049.1, read as the reverse complement.
TCCGGCTCAGCCGCGGTCCACGAGGGGCTTCACCTCGCCGATGAGCCGTTCGAGCGTCTCCTGATCGTATGGCGCCGGCAATTCGACGATCGTCGAGTCGAAGCCCGCCGCCACGTGCTCCAGCAGCTTCTCCGCGACGTGGGCCGGCGGTCCGAAGAACATCCGATGTCGGTTGTCATCCAGGAGGCCGGATTGGTTTCTGGCCATGGCCTCGGCCCAGACGCGCTCCGCTTCAGCCTTGCTGTC
>JBDTOF010000048.1:0-2244 GCA_039933375.1 Chloroflexota bacterium | reverse complement strand
CGTCGAGCGACTCGAGGTAGTCGATGTAGAGCTTGCCGTCGAGGTGATCCAGCTCATGCTGCAGGGCGCGGCCAAGGAGCCCGCCGCCTGCGATCTTGTACTTGCGCCCCTGTCGGTTCTGCGCCACGACCCAGACGCGCTCTCGTCGCGTCACGTACGCGGCGTACCCGGGGATCGAGAGGCAGCCCTCGAGGTCGCGGTCATCTCCGCTCGTCTTGACGATGTGCGGGTTGATGAGCTCGTGAAGCGTCCCTTCGAGCTCGATCACACAGGCGTTGACCGCCTCGCCGAGCTGGGGCGCCGCGAGGCCGACTCCAGGCGCTGCACGCATCGTGTGGGCGAGGTCATCGAGCAGCTCATGCAGGTATTTGCCAAAGCTGTCGACCGGCCGGCCCTTCAGCCGGAGTCGCGCATCGCCAAGAAGCAGGATCGGACGGACGCTCATGCGGGCAGTATAGGCGAGCTTCGACGCGTCTCCGGGAGGGCCGGATCCACGCTCGAGTCGTGAACGGGCGGGGCGCTCTGCGCTCAGGAGGCCGGTGCGTCCTCGTCCCCGACAGCCTCAGCCTCGGCCTCAGCGGCTTTGGCGGCCTGGTCGCGGCGGAGATCTGCGGCGATGTCGCGAGACTTCTCGGCCAGCCTGGATCCGGCCTCGGCGGTCATTTCCGCGGCGCGCGCGGCCATCGGGCCAGCCTTCTCGCCGGCGATCGCGGCCAGCTCGGCGGCCTTGGCGCTCACCTGTCGGAGAACCGGGCCGGCTTGCTCGGTGATGTTCTCGATCATCGACTGGAGTTGCGACAGCCACTCCCGGCTCTTGGCGTCGGAGCCATGCTCCGCGTCTGTGCTGTCGGTGTCATCGGTCCAGGCGAACGTCTCATCGGCCGCACGGTTTTCGTCGGTCGCGGGTGATTCGGTCTTGTCGGTCATCGCTGATTCCTCCTCGGATGGCAGGCTGGCCTGCGTCGGTGTGTACCCCCATTGTCGCCGCTTTGGGCATTCGAGTCATGCACTCGATCGAAACCGGGCGACCGCCGGCTCCTCAGAGCAGCGATTCGGGGTCGACGTCGACCGACCACGGGGGACCCGGTGGCTCACCGAGAACCCCGAGCGGATCGGTGCCACGAAGGACCAGGTTGAACCTCCATCGGTCGGCCCGACGCGCGATGTACGCAATGGCCGGACCGACCACGTCGGTCGCGAGGTTGAGTTCGCGAGCTCGCGCCCGCAGCCGCTCGGCCATGGCATCGGCGGCTCGCTCGGCGGCCTCGCGATCAGTCATGGCCACGGTCAGCTTGACGAGGCGGCCGAAGGGCGGTGATCTGAACCGGGATCGAAGGGCAAGCTCCGCGTCGTAGAACGCAGACGGGTCGGAGTGAAGGACCGCCTGGATGGCCGGGTGGTCCGGCTGGTAGGTCTGGATGATCGCGCGACCCGGTCGTCCGCCCCGGCCGGCGCGACCAGCCGCCTGGACGAGGAGCTGATACGTCCGCTCCGCCGCCCGTTCGTCGGGGAGGTTGAGGGCGACATCCGCGGACACGACACCAACCAGGACGATGGATGGAACATCCAGACCTTTGGTTACGAGGCTCGTTCCAACCAGGACGTCGAGGTTGCCGTTGGTCAGAGCATCGATGATCTTCGTGGCTGCACCACGTCGTTCGGCGACGTCTCGATCGAGGCGCGCGATCCGCAGGTCGGGAAACCCGGCCCGCACCTCACGCTCAAGGCGTTCCGTCCCGCCTCCGAGGTATCGGATGCGGGCGGAGCCGCAGGTTGGACAGCGGGTCGCGAGCGGCGTGGCCCGCCCGCAGTGATGGCAGCGCAGCGTCCCGCCGGCCTGGTGATAGACGAGCGGGCGTGTGCATTCAGGACACGACTGTGCCGACCCGCAATCCCGGCACAGGACCACGGAGGCCGATCCCCGGCGGTTGATGACAAGAATGGCCTGCTCCCCGGCCGATCTGTCGAGGGCTCCGAGCGCCGATATAAGCGCTCTCGAGAGCATGCCGCGCTGACCGGCCGCCAGCTCGGCGCGGAGGTCGACAACTTCAATCGCGGGCGGGTTGCCGGACAGTCGATCCGTCAATCGATACCGCCGATATGTGCCATCCCGCGCCCGGCCCTCGGTCTCGACGGCAGGGGTTGCCGAACCCAGGACCACGGCCGCCCCGACCGTTCGACCCAGCAGGACAGCCGCGTCACGCGCCTGGAGGCGGGGCGTCCGGTCACTCTTGTAGGCCGGAT
>JBDTOF010000047.1:0-2806 GCA_039933375.1 Chloroflexota bacterium | reverse complement strand
GCCGCCGTCCCCGATCAGGCGACATCGGTGCATCTGCAACACTGCGACCCATCGAGCGTCTCAACGTGCGTGAAGGGAACATGACGGGCCCATGGATGTGCGCGGTGCGTAATGCCACACCGCTCGACCGGCAGGCGCCGAGAACACGCCCGACCGGTCCCGGGTTCGCCACGGCGCTTGCGCTTGCGACCGCATTCCTGCTCGCCGCGTGCGCGACGCCGAAGCCGATCGTGTCCCCGATCCCCGTGGTGGTTCCACCTTCCGCGCCTGCCACACCGGCACCGACGCCGACGCCCGCCCCGCCGGTCCCGTTGGCCTGGTATCAGACCCGGGTGACCGGCGAGTTCTCTATGGACTCGTTGGGTGAAACCATGATCAGCGCAGCAGCGGCCGCGCCGGGCGGCTACTTCGCCGTGGGCAGTTCGCCGTCTGGCGGTACGACCTGGTCGTCGATCGACGGTGCCACCTGGGTCCGGAACACCGACGGGGTGTTTCGGAGCCTCAAGAACGCCCGATTGACCTCCGTCGCGGTCGGCCGAGTCGCAATCGATGAGCCGGTCGGACGCGTCGTCGCCGTCGCGGCCGGCATGCAGATCGGCTACGACCACTCGGAGCGACCCGCGCTGTGGAGCGGTTTCGCGGACGGTGGGCCGGACCCGGTGAGCTCGTTTCCCGCCCTGAGCCTGGCCGCCGACAGCAGCCCTACCTCTGCCGAGTCCATCGCCGGCGTCGTCTGGGTCGAGAAGACGGGCTTCTTGGCTCTCGGCGATCTCGATGGGACCACGAATATCTGGCGCTCAGCCGATGGGTTCACCTGGACGAGGTCGGCTGCCGGCGCCACGTTCGAGGGAGCCCATCTCGCCGGGCTGGTTGCCGGCGGCGATCATGTCGCGGCCTGGGGCTCCGGCGCGAGCGGACAAATGATCTGGGCGTCGGTGGACGGAGGGGCCACCTGGACGGCTGAACCTGCGCCGACTCCCGCGCTCGCCACGATCGTGGCGGCTGGTCAGGACCTCTGGGCGTTCGGTCGCGAGGGTCAGGTCTATCACTCGATCGACGGTCTGACCTGGACGAAAACCGGCTCGCTCCCGCCAATCGGCGGCGGGAGTCCGATCGTGCAGCAGGCCGGGGCGCGGATCTCCGGTTCCGGCCCGGCGCTGGTAGTCATTGCCATCGGGGACCTCGGCGGCGGGTCGTACACCGAATCTGTCGCCCTCAACTCGAGCGACGGCGCCACCTGGTCCCTCGACACAAGCCCGACCGGTTCGAACCTCGGCCTCGTGTCCTTCATCGGGTCGAGCTCAACCGGGTTCTACGCGCTCGGCTCCTCGAACGGCAAGGCCGCTGCCTGGCTTGCGCGGGACGCTTCAATGGCTCCTCCTCCCACGGTTCCCCCGGTCGTTCCAGCGGTTGCAACCTGCCCCAAGGGCGCTGTCGATCTCGTCGCCATCCTCGGGGTTGCACCGGATCGGCGGGCTGACTGCTTCGAGGATCGAACGCTCAAATTCAGCGCATTCAATGCCCAACCGGAGGGTATCGGCGGCACCGTCGACTCGAAGGGAACACCGGACTGGCTGGCCGGCGCCTTCCTGAACCTGGGAGGGGCCTGGCTTTCGCCGCTCGACGGACCGTTCAACCCCGCGGCAAGCCTCAACGCCTACGCTCGTCCCGGTTTGAAGGGTCTGGCCCCGACGCCTCGCTGGGTCGCGGTCAGTGGTCACTTCGACGATCCGGTGGCCACGACCTGCCGGATCACGAAGCTGGGCGACGGATCGCTCTCCGAGCCCGTCGCCGTGAGCGTGGCTCGTTGTCGAAACTCGTTCGTCGTCACGGCAGTGACCCACATTGACTCGCCCGATCCCGGGGATGCACTTCGGATCGGCGTGCCGTACGTCCTGGAGCGGTGGGACGGCGGACTCGATGGCGGTTTCGAGGGTCCTCCGCAGGGGGAGACCGGCCTCGCCAACTGGAGCGTCTGGTCGAACGGGCAGCCGCTGGTCGCGATGTTCGTCTTCCGATTCGACACTGTGGCCCATGCAAAGGCCTTCGCCGGCCGCCAAACAGAGTGGAGCGGTGCGGGGCAGACCGTCACCCTGTCCGGCGTTCCCGTTTGGCTTGCGTCCGCGGGGGATGCCGCACACTTCGCGCTCGGCAACCTGGCGATCCTGATGAACGGCTACGACGGCACGACGCTCGCCGAGATGCGCTCTCTCCTCAGCTCGCTCATCGCCGCCAGCGCCTGAGGCGCGACCTCAGAACGGTTCGCCGGCGAGGCCACCGAGGAATGCGACGCTGACGAACCAGATGACGAGCAGGCTCGGTACTTCAAGGATGGCCCACAGGAACCACTCGGCTCGCGTGAACCGCGCGGCCCGCCCGATGATCACCATGCCGATCGGACCGAGGCCGATCTCCCAGAGCGCCGTCGCCTGAAGGGCCTGAACGAACGCTCCATTCGGTTCGAGCGAAAGGATCCCGGCCTCCCACAGTGAGGCGACCACCAGCGATATGACGGGGACGGCGAGGGCGATGACGATGCCGAGGACAATCCCGGTTCGATTGCGGCTGGTTGTCTTCACTTGCCCAGGCCGACCGCGAAGACCGCCGGGAAGTAGTCCGGCCACGGAGTGCCCGCGACGACGATCATCTTGCCGTTGCGGACCGCCATCGCGCGCATGGGCCATTTCGCGAAGCTCGTCGGGATCTCAGAAATCTGCCATGACGCCCCATCGGGCGAGGTCCACGCCGCGCCTTGCTCGTCGTTGCCGCACCTCGAGATGCCGACCGCGACGTAGCCCGGACCGAA
>JBDTOF010000046.1:0-1691 GCA_039933375.1 Chloroflexota bacterium | reverse complement strand
TGGGATGGCTCGACGCCCGTGATCCGGCGCTGGAACGACGGCATCGATCTCGACTGACACGAGCTTTCCCGGGGAGCCCGGGCCGGCATCAGCCGGCGGGCTGATCCTTCTCAAGCGGCAGGTACGCAACGAACCTCGCCCCGCCTGTCTGCCGGTTCGCGGCAGAGATGGTGCCGCCGTGAGCCGTCACGATCCAGTCCGCGATCGCCAACCCAAGTCCTGCACCCCCGGACGGAGCCCCCGGCGCGCGCCAGAAGCGCTCGAACAGGCGCGGCAGATCCTGGTTGCGAATCCCGGGTCCCTCGTCGTCGACGGTGAGTGATCCGGTCGGCCCATCACGCCGGACCACCACACGCACGCTTGATCCCTGCGGACTGTGGGCGATGGCGTTGTCCACCAGGATCATGACCAGCTGCCGAAGGCGCACCTCGTCGCCAAGCACCATTGCCGGTGCCGGATCGACGGTAACGGTCACGCCCCGAGCGGCGGCCGTGCTCGCCAGCGAAGAGGCGCCACTGGCTGCGATGTCACCGAGATCAACCGGGGCTCGCTCGAGCGTGACGGCGCCCGAATCCGAGCGTGCCAGGAGCAGCAGTTGCTCGACCAGGCGGGTCAGCTGATCGACCTCCGCACCGATGTCATCGAGGGCCGACCCAACCTGATTGACCGGCGCCTCCGGATGACGCCGGAGGTGGTCCAGCGAGGTGCGCACGACCGTCAGCGGCGTCCTCAGCTCATGGCTGGCATCCGCCGCGAATTCCCGCTGCCGGCGGAGCGCCGATCGCTGCGCAACGAGCGACGCCCGGATGGGGACGAGAGCCCGCCTCGAGTAGAGCACGCCGACGCCGGCCGCCACGATGACGACAGCGAGTCCCCCGCCGAGCAGCACGACAAGGAGGACGCCCAACGTCCGGGCTTCGGCGGTCCGATCCTGGAAGATCTGCAGGTAGACCGTTCCGACCTGGCTCGCTGCGGAGGTCGTGAGGATCCGGACAGGCGTTCCGTCAACGACTCCAAGCCGGATATCGCGACCCGCGATCATGGCCGCGTTGACCGAAGCCGAGTCTGGCTGGATGGTCGATGGGGGCCCGTTGCGGGGCCGGATCAATCGGCCGTTGGTATCGAGGATCAATGCCACCGTTCCGGAGGCGCCACCGCCGAAGCGGACGCCGATCGGCAGATCGTCTCCATCCGGGGGTGCACCAGTTGGCCCCTCGATCAGGCGGCGGAGCGCTGTCGCCCGGTCATCCAGCTGCTGGACGCCGGTCGTGGTGAGCGTCTGGTTGACGGCTGCGTAGAGTGCGACCCCCAGCACGACCAGCACGACCAGCGTCGTTCCAGCAGCCCAGACGACGAGTCGACGCCCGACTCCCGCGACGAGGCGCTCGTCGCTGTCGAGGGTGGCGTCCTCGGCCGAATCAACGACGCTGGCCTGGGTCCCGTCAGGCATCGCTCATTCGGTAGCCGACCCCTCGAACGGTTTCGATCCGTGACCCGACGGTCCCCAACTTGGTCCGGAGGTAGTGGACGTACGCATCGACGGCGTTCGGGGTCACGGCCACGCTGTACGGCCAGGCCTGATCGAGCAACTGGTCACGCGTGAGGGCCTGGCCGGGATGGCGGAGGAAGCACTCCAGGAGGGCGAATTCGCGCGGGCTCAGATCGACCGGCGTGCCCGACACCATCACGCT
>JBDTOF010000045.1:0-1651 GCA_039933375.1 Chloroflexota bacterium | reverse complement strand
GCCGGATCGACTTGAGCTGCGCGGACTCGACCCGGGCCTGATCTACCGGGTCACGCCGTGGCCCGACCGTCCTGACGCTCACGAGGTCCGGCGCGGCGGGGACCTGCTGATGGCCGTCGGCGTGGGCCTTGAACCCGAGGACCCCTCGACCGGGGCACCGCGTGGCGACTTCGAGGCGCGCCTCTACGTGCTCTCGGCCGACTGAGATACCTCCCGCTCAGCGGACGAAACCGGCTCCGTCGGCGGCTTCGACGATGAACACGCTGGGCGTCAGGCTGGTTCGGCCCGGATAGTCGCGTTCGATCGCAGCACGAAGCTCGTCGGCCCGTCCACGCTCGACCAGGTTGACGGTGCATCCGCCGAAGCCGGCCCCCGTCAGGCGCGCCGCCACGACGCCCGGCGTGCCGATCGCGATATCGACCAGAGAGTTGAGCGCGACCGACGAGACTTCGTAGCGGTCCCGGAGCGAGGCATGCGACTCAGCGAACAATCGGCCGATGGCGGTCCGGTCTCCGGCGGCAAGCGCCGCCTCCGTCTCGAGAACGCGGGCGTTCTCGGTCACGACATGGAGCGCCCGAGCGTGGGCCACCTCGTCGAGTCGATCCCGGTGCCGCTCCAGCATCAACAGGTCGACATCTCGCAGCGATACCACCTGTGGTTCCAGTGCGGCGATGGCGGCCACGGCGCGGGCACACTCCGTGCGTCGGGCATTGTAGGCCGAAGCCTCCAGGCGGCGCGGGCTGCCGGAGTGGCAGACGACGAGGTCGAGCTCGGCCGGAATGGGTACGGCATGCCATTCAAGTGAGCGGCAGTCGAGGTGCAGGGCCATCCCGGCCTGGCCCATCGTCACGGCGAACTGGTCCATCAGACCGCACATGACGCCGACGTACTCGTTCTCGGCCGCCTGGGCTGTCCGGGCCAACGTCATTGGCTCGAGTCCCGGTCCGGAGGGTCCCGACAGAGCCCAGGCCGTCGCGAGCTCCAGGGCCGCCGACGAGGACAACCCGGCCCCGGGCGGGATCGTCGAGGTCAGGACCCCGCGAAACCCTCGGACCGGCGCGCCAGCGGCTGCCAACGCCCAGGCCGACCCAGCGACGTAGTCGATCCACTCCCCGGTCCGCGGACCAATTGCGTCGAGGTCGAACGAACCCCGCTCGCCCGTCGCGGCAATCACCAATTCGACTCGGCGGTCATCGCCGGGAACGAAGGCAATCTCGATCGCCAGGCTGATCGCCGCAGGCAGCACGAACCCTCCGTTGTAGTCGGTGTGCTCGCCGATCAGGTTGACCCTGCCGGGTGACCGGACCACGCGCAGGTCCCTGGAGGCGTCGGCAGATTCGGGAAAGGCCGACGCGAACGCCGGTCGATGGTCCGGATCGATTGGCCGCCCGATCGATCGGTTACGAATCATGAGTGGATCGTAGCCCCGGGCCGGCATCAGCAGGAGCCGCCCGCCATGCGACGGCAGCGCCGACCAGGGCCAGGACGGCACATCCGAGGAAGACCGGTGTCCCGCCTCCGAGCCCAAAGACGACGCCCCCGGCGGCGTTGGCAATGACCGCGGCGGCCCCGAACCCCACCGTCTGATACAGCCCCTGCCCAGTTGCCTGGAGTTCCGGCGGAAGCAGCGCGGCAATCGACATGACGGCCG
>JBDTOF010000044.1:0-2207 GCA_039933375.1 Chloroflexota bacterium | reverse complement strand
GACACGAGTTGTGGCCCGGTGGCTGGCCCTGACACTGGCCATCGCGGCGACGATCGGCTGGGGCGGTTTGGATCGCCTCGGTCTCGTCGGTGGAGACCTTGCATGGTTCTTCGGGCCGCTGACGCTCGCCGCGGTCGCCGTGCACGGCGTGGCCTGGATCCTGCTCGGCATCAGCGTGGCGCGCCGGCGGCGGACCGTGGTCGACCAACGTGCGGCCGGCGACGCCTGATCGGGGGCGCCCCGAAGTCCAGGATGTCGCCGGGGCGGACGGCCACCGCTATCGGGTCGTCGATAGCCGCGGACAGACCATGGACACGCCCGCCTTCGTAGCCATCCACGAGACGGGCGAATTCGCAGCCGTCTATCACGTGTGGAACGAGGCCGAGCAGAACTTCGACAGCCACCTGGCGATCTCATCAGATCTCCTGAACTGGACGTGGCAGGTCAAACTCGCCGATTTCGCCTCGGATCCCGCGATCGCCGCGGCCGACGACGGCGGCTATGTCGTGGCCTGGGAACAGAACGAGGCCGTAAGCTGACCCAAACCCGCCCTACGGGCTTGGGTCGGGTTCTCTGACAGTGAACTTGCCAGGTACAGCCGCCAGCGCCGCCATGGCCCCGAACAGGAGGAATCCACCACCAAACTTCAAGGAGAAGATTCCCAGGAAGAGGGCGACGACTATTGCCGCCAGGCGCCGGAATCCCGTCTGCCAAAGCGTTGTGGCGAGCCGCAAGAGGGCCAGCATCCCGACGAAGAAGCCGACCACGTAGATCGTCCCGGCCCACGCGACGCCGAGTCCATCCTCAACGCCATTCGCAATCCCGGTGGCGAGGCAACCGGTTGCGCAGACCGCCGCGACGGCGCGGGCCCGGGATGTGCCGATCCTGGCGAGCAGGATCACCGCTGGGGCAAGGAGGACCCACGCGACGCTATAGGCCCAGATCGCCGCGAAGTCGACCAGACGAGTCGGATCCCAGATATCAGCGTCGCTGAAGAACAGCAGCCCAGAAACGGCCCACGCGATTCCGGCGAGAGCCCAGGTCGCCCGAGTCCCGATCATTTCCATTGACGCCCGATCTCGGCCACGAGCAGCGAACTCGGCCCCGCGGTTCCTATATCGGATCGCGCAGCATCCATCGAGGTATGTTCGCCGCGGGCGACATCGTGTCAAGACCGTTGTGCGGGAGCCAGCGATGTCAAATCGCAACCCGAACAGACCTGAGTACTTCTCAGCTGCCGGTTACGTTCTGCATCTGCTTGCCGAAACAGGCAACCAGTTCACCGACTTTCAGCCCTACGTCGCTGCGATCAATGACCGTGGTTTCGTCGCATTTCAGGCCGTCCTGCACGATGGAGCGTCAGGGGCCTACGTGACGGACGGTGCCTCGATAACGTGCGCAATCGCGGCCGGCATCGGACCCCTCGCATCGATCTGCAGCCATCCGGATATCGACCTCGACGTCGGCATGGCCTGCTATGCGACTGATCGGAGTGGCGCTCGCATTGTGATCGAGGCCCGCAGTGGCGCGTTGCGCACGATTGCCCGCGATGCTGGCCCGTTGGGCCCGACGATCAACGCTCGCGGGCGGGTGGCGTTCAGAATCGACCGACACCGCGAAGGGGCTGCAATCCTGGTCGGCGACGGCCAATCAATATCCGAAGTTGCGGCGCGCAACGAGAGGTTCATGGACTTTCAAGGGTTGCCGGTGATCAACGATCGAGGAGCCGTCGCCTTCCGCGCCGACCTCGTGGGCGGTGGACAAGGGATCTATTGCGCTCATGAGGGCCGCGTGGCCACGATCGCGGAGGCAGGTCCGGTCTTCGCGGAGCTAGGCACCTTCCCGGTTCTCGATTCTGCCGGCGCCGTGGCATTCGTCGCGAGCCTCACTGACGAGCGGTCGGGGATCTTCGTTGCGGACCATGGCCGTGTCGATACGGCTCTTGACACCACCGGGGCATTCGAGAGCTTTCGAGGCGTCCTGTTCGCTGCCGCCGGTGCCCTAGTCTTCTACGGGACTCCGAGGGGCGGCGAGCTGGGCATCTTCTCGGGGCCTGACCCCGTCCGCGATCGAATCCTCGGCGTGGGTATGCCGTTCCTCGGATCCACCGTCGCCGAGTTCGCGCTCAACCCGGTCTCCATCAACCTCTCGGGCCAACTCGCCATTCGGGTTGCATTGGCCGACGGTCGACAGGTCATCGTTCGAGC
>JBDTOF010000043.1:0-3825 GCA_039933375.1 Chloroflexota bacterium | reverse complement strand
GAGGGTCGCGACGTCCTGTTCGTCGGCTTCGGGCCGATCGTCATGCGGGCGGCCGAGGCAGCGGCGGCGCTGGAGCGTGACGGCTGGTCCATCGGCGTCATCAACGCGCGGTTCGCGAAGCCGCTCGACCGCCAGCTCATCCTGGACCAGGCGCGCGGCAAGCGCCTCGTGGTGACCTTCGAGGAGAGCGTCGTCACCGGCGGTTTCGGGAGCTCGGTTCTCAGCACGATCGAAGAGGCCCGCCTGGTCGACCCGGCTTACCGTGATCTTCGGGTCCGGATCCTCGGAATCCCGGGAGATCGCTTTGTCGATCATGGGTCGGTCACGGATCTGCGACGCGTCCTGCGGCTCGACGCGGCCGGACTGGAGCTGCAGGTCCGCGAGGTTCTCGCGACGCTTGGGCTGACGCCGGGCCACGCCGAGGCAACTGCCGAGGCGGGCTGATCACGAGGCGAGTCCGTGATGAGCCGGCTGTGCCACGATAGTCGCGTGAACGGGTCCATGTCGTCCGCCCCTCGCCCGGTGACCTCGACGTCGTCGCGCATCCGGCTGGACCAACTGGTGGTGGACCGGGGTCTGGCTGCGTCTCGAGCACGTGCCCAGGCACTGATCCTGGGCGGCCATGTGCACGTCGGGGCAGGTGATGCCGCCCGGTCGGACCGCAAAGCCGGAGATCTCGTGGATCCGAGCGTACCCCTCGCCGTCGATGCGGCCCAGCCGTACGTGAGTCGTGGCGGGCACAAGCTGGCGGCGGCGCTCGATGCGTTTCAGATCGATCCCCGGGATCTAGTGTGCCTGGACGTTGGTTCCTCCACCGGCGGCTTCACCGACGTCCTGTTGCAGCGTGGCGCGCGGATCGTCTATGCGCTCGACGTCGGCCGCGGGCAGCTGGCCGAGTCGCTGCGTCAGGATCCCCGCGTCGTGTCGATGGAGCGGACGAATGCCCGATCGCTCAATCCAGGCAGCCTGCCCGAGGCCATGGCGCTCGCCGTGATCGACGTGGCCTTCATCTCGCTCGAGCTCGTCCTCGAACCGGTGGCATCGACGTTCGGGCCAGGTGGCGGATCGATCGTGGCGCTCATCAAGCCCCAGTTCGAGGCGGGTCGTGGCCAGGTTCCGGGCGGTGTCGTCCGGGATCCATCGGTTCATCGCTCCGTGGTCGAGGCGGTGGTCCTCCACGCGACCGCACACGGGCTGGAGCCGAAAGACGTGGTTGCCTCGCCGCTCCTTGGACCGGAAGGTAACCGGGAGTTCCTCGTCCATCTGGTCATCCCGGCTCGAGCGGCGGATGCCGCGTCCGGGTTGACCCCACCGATCATCGAATCCGCGCTGGCTGCCAGGATCGTCACCGTCACGAGCGGAGATCCGTCGTGAGCGGGCAACGGATCGACCGGATCGGGTTCGCCTACAACCCCACCAGCACGGCCGCCCTCGAGCTCCGGGAGCAGGTTGTGAACTGGTCGGCCGGGCTCGGACTCGATCACTGGGATGCCCCTGCGGCGGACCACGATCGGCTGATCCGGGAGTTGCCCGGAACGGGTCTCCTCGTCGTGCTCGGCGGAGACGGCACCTTTCTCCGGGCGGCCAGCGCCGTGACCGAGGTGGACGTTCCGCTCCTTGGCATCAATGTCGGCAAGGTCGGGTTCCTGAGCAAGGTCGAGGCAACGGATGCAATCCCCGTCCTCGAGCGAGTCCAGGCTGGAGCATTTCGTCTCGAGCATCGGATGGCGCTGGAGGGACGCATCCTTCGTGGGTCGAACCCGGCCGGTGCCGAGCGTCATGTCGCGCTCAACGACGTCGTCGTGGCTCGCGGGTCCCTTGCCCGGGTGGTCCGGCTGGATGTCTCGATCGACGGCAGCCATCTGGCGACCTACGTGGCAGACGGGCTCATCGTTGCCAGCCCGACCGGGTCGACCGGCTACTCGTTCTCGGCGGGAGGGCCGATTCTCGATCCCACGGCACGGAACCTCATCGTCACGCCCATCGCCGCCTATCTGACCACGATCCGGTCGGTCGTAGTTGGCGGCTCGGTCGTCGTGCGGTGCACGGTCAAGGATGCGCTCGAGGCCCTGGTCTCGATCGATGGCCATGACGACGTCCCTGTGGCGGTCGGCGACGTGGTTGAGGTGCGAGCCATCGAGCAGCCGATCCGCCTGGTCCAGCCGGACGGAGCGCTCCCGTTCTGGGATCTCCTTCGCAAGAAGGTGGAGCTGCTGCCCTCGTGAGGCGCGGATGACCTCGCCGTCGACGCGGGAGGCCGCGGCGTCGTCAGAATGGGAGCCCGCGGATCCTCCGCAAGACCGAGCCGGCCGGCTGCTCGAGCTGTCGGTGACCGACCTCGGACTGATCGAGAACCTCCGCCTGACGCTCCATCCAGGGCTCAACGTGCTGACCGGGGAAACCGGGGCGGGCAAGAGCCTGCTGATCGATGCCCTGGGCCTCGCCCTTGGCGCCCGCGCTGACACGACACTCGTCCGCCACGGCGCGGACGTCGCCCGGGTCGAGGCACTCTTCGATCGCCTGCCCGAGCCCCTCATCGTCGTGCGCGAAGTCTCAGCCAATGGCCGATCGATTGCTCGCCTTGACGATGGCGCGGTCACCGCTGCGCGACTGGCCGAGGTGAGTGGGCCGCTCGTCGAGATGCATGGACAGCACGACCAGGGACGACTGCTCGACGAGCGCTGGCAGCGGGAGCTGCTGGATGCGTACGGTGGTCACGGCGCTGCACGCTCGGAGATGGCAACGGCCATGGCTCGCTGGCGGGACAACCGGGCGGCGCTCGCGACGGTGGCCATCGAGCCGCGCGAACTCGCGCGTCGTCTCGAACTCCTTGAGCACGAGGCGGCTGAGGTTGCCGCCGCCCACCTGCGCCCGGGCGAAGCCGCGGAGATCAGCGCACGCCTCGCGGCGGCACGTCAGTCGGCGTCTCTTGCGTCCGCCGGGACGATGCTTCACGAGGCACTTGATGGGGACGAACAGTCAGCACGGACGGCTCTCGGAGCGGGTCTGCGTGAGTCGCGGGCAATGGCCCGCCTGGACCCGAGGTTCGAGTCAATTGCCGCTCGCATCTCTGGACTCGATGCCGAGGTGCAGGACGTCGCGTCGGAGGTTCGAGCCCTGATGGATTCGATCGACCACGACGCCACGTCGCTGGCGACGCTCGAGGAGCGCCTGTCCGCGATCTTCAGCCTCGAACGACGCTACGGCGACGACGAGGAGGCGGTCATCGCCCACGGGGCGCGGGCCGAGGAGGAGATGGACCGCTTGCGCGGCCTCGCCGGGGAGCGCGACCGGCGCGCGACCGACGACGTCCGGCTGCTCTCATCGGTGGCCGCCGCGGCAGCCGCCCTTGGCTCCATGCGCCGTGAAGCGGCCGGTCGGCTGGCAGCGGAGGTGGACGCGATCCTTGGCCGGCTCGGCTTTCCCGCTGGTGCGTTCGGGGTCGCCGTCGGACGACGACCAGCCGGCCACGATGAACCGGCCATCGAGCTGGATGGCGACGATGTCGCATTCGATGCGTCCGGAGCGGATGACGTGGTCTTCCGCCTGGCACCGAATCCTGGGGAACCGGCCCGGGCACTGGCTCGGATCGCCTCGGGTGGTGAGCTCTCGCGCGTCGCCCTTGCGATCAAGCAGGTGCTGGCGGAAGCCGACGCCACGCCGACCCTGGTTTTCGATGAGGTCGATACGGGGATCGGCGGACGGAGCGCCGACCCCGTTGGTCGAAGCCTCTGGGCGCTGGCTCGCTCACACCAGGTCCTCGTGGTGACGCATCTGCCCCAGATCGCGGCCCATGCTGACGCGCATCTCCGGATCGCCAAGCGG
>JBDTOF010000042.1:0-8497 GCA_039933375.1 Chloroflexota bacterium | reverse complement strand
GCTCGAACTCACCGAGTGGCCGCTCATGTTCGTGATCGCCGTCCTGGTGGCCTGGATGGCGGATCGCCGGGCAGCGACGGCGAGGACTTATGAAGCACTGTTTCGGCGGGCGAGCGACCGCCTCCTCACCGTCCAGGAAGACGAGCGCATCCGCCTCGCACGGGACCTCCACGACGGCGTCGGCCAGACCATGACGGCGCTCGGGCTGATCCTGGATGCCCTTCCCTCCACCAATGGTCTGCAAACAACCGATGAGCGACTGGCCACGGCCCGGGAGTTGGCCCGCGACGCGCTCGAGGACACGCGAACGCTGGCCAATCGGCTCAGACCCGCCAGGCTCGAGCACGTCGGCCTCGCAGCCGCTGTCCGCACGCTCGGCGATCGGGCAGGAGTACCGGTCCAGATCAGGATCGGCGAAGGGTGCGCCGCGCTCGATCTGCTGGATCCGACTCGAACCGTCGAGGCCTACCGGATCGTGCAGGAAGCGATCGGAAACGCGGCCCGCCACAGCGGCGCGGCCGCGATCGAGGTGGCGATTGACCGATCCCCGGCGATGGTAAGGATCGTGGTCGCTGACAACGGGGTTGGATTCGATTCAGCAGTCGGACACCAGGCAGGGCTCGGAATCATGGGCATGCGCGAACGTGCGCAGCTCCTGCGGGCCACGTTCGAACTTGACTCGGCCCCGGGCAGTGGGACACGGGTGATCCTCGGTGTTCCGGTCGCGACGATCGCTGGCCTCATATCGTGACGACGATTGCGATCATCGACGACCACACCCTCGTCCGCGAGGGACTCCGCATGATCCTCGACGACGCAGTCGGGATCACGGTTGTTGGTGAGGCATCGAACCCGGCCGAAGCGTTCTCTCTTGTCGAGCGCACGGCCCCGGACGTCGCCCTCGTGGACCTCAGTCTGGGTGAAGCCGACGCGATCCCGCTCCTCCGAGGCCTTGGAGTTCGCTATCCGGGCACCCGAACCCTGGTGCTGACCATGCATGACGACGGGGAGACGGTCCGCCAGGCCTTCCTGGCCGGCGCCTCGGGGTACCTGGTCAAGGGGGCGGCGCGCGCCGACCTCCTGGCCGCCGTGCGGGCGGTCGCCCGAGGTGAGCATTACGTGCACTCGGCCATCGCGGGCACCATGCTCGACGATTCCCTTCGCTGGCTCCGGAAGGGTGAAGTTCTGAGCCCGCGCGAGCGCGAGGTACTCCGGCTCATCGCGGGTGGGCGCACAGCAGTCGAAGCGAGCGTCCTCCTGGGCATCAGTGCCCATACCGTTCGCCGCCACGTTGCCAACCTGGCCACGAAGCTCGGGGTGCGTGGACGCGCGGCTCTGGTGCGCTACGCAGTCGAGCACGAGATGGTGGAGTCGAAGCACTGATCGCCCCACCCACGCCGGCGCGTGCTCACAACGCGCGCCGCATCACCGGGTAGCGGGCATCCTGGACGGCCGTCTCGAAGCCGCATCCGAGCCAGAAGTGGACCGTGGCGGCGCTGGTTCCCTCCTCGCGGAGGCCGGGTTCCGGATACGCCTCGACGGCGGCGAAGCCGCGTGATGCGAGGTCATCGCAGATGGCACCGACCAGCGTGGTCGCGTGCCCCGATCCACGCGCCTCAGGGATCGCCGCAACACACGTGATCACCGCCGGCAGCGGCGACGAAGGCAGACGCGGATACAGCTCGCGCACCCGCTGCGCCCGCGGATAGGCGGACAGCGGCCCGAACTGGGCGAAGACCGTGGGCTGACCATCTAGCTCAAGGACCTTGGCGTACGTCCCGAAGACCCGAAGGCCTCGTCCCAGCAGCTGGAGCTTGCGCGGCTGGTCCGACCCGATCGCGGGGCCAACCTCGCGTCTGGGAGCGAAGGGATTGTCGGCCGGACCTTCGCCACCATCGTCGGGGTCGTCGCCACCGAACGGATTGGGCCGGGCGCCCGAGCCCCCCTTCGCGAACGGGTTGAACGCGGGACCGGTCGAGGTCGGGGCGAAGGGGTTTGAGCCCGTGGTCGGTCGGGCCGTCGGGACGGGCGCGGCCGAGGGATCCCACCAGGACAGTCGGGCCGCCTTCGAACCGCGATCCGCGTCCTCCCAGTAATCGCAACTGCGGTGGTCGAAGCCAGGATCGGCGCAGCGTGGCAGGCGCGCGAAGCCGTCGGCGTCCCGGATATCGACGATGCGGATATCGGCCATCGAGCCTGCGTCTAGGACGAGCCGAGGGACAGACCCGGCGGGCCGGCCAGTGCTGCGAGTTCGCCGCCGCGGATCAGTTCGGCTGCCGCCGTGAGGTCCGATCCGGGTTCCCGGTCACCATCGAGATGACGGATCCCGCGCCGGATGAGCTCGTGCGCCGCCGTGACTCCCGCGCCGGCGGCGACCCCGGGCATGCCCGCGAGCCGCAGATCGAGGGCCTGGGCCGCGCACAGCGCTTCGATCGCGAGCACCTGCTCCACATGATCGAGAACGGTCCGGGCGTGTCGCCCGGCGATCGGCCCCATGGAAACGTGGTCTTCCTGGTTGGCGCTGGTCGGGATCGAATCGGCACTCGCCGGGTGAACGAGGACCTTGTTCTCCGACACGAGCGCCGCAGCGGTGTATTGCAGGATCATCATCCCCGAATCGAGGCCGGTATCTGGCGCGAGGAACGCGGGCAGCCCGCCGTTGAGTCGGGGGTCCAGCAGCAGCGCGGTCCGCCGCTCGCTGATCGAGCCAAGCTCGGCGATCGCCAGCTTCGCGAAGTCGAGGGCGAGAGCAATGGGCTCGCCGTGGAAGTTGCCCCCGGAGATCACCAGTCCACCGCCGGTCGCGCGGGCCGAGGAATCAGCCCCGCCGCCGCCCGGGAAGACGAGCGGGTTGTCCGTTGCCGAATTCATCTCGATGTCGAGGACGCGCCGGAGGTGCTCGAGGGCATCGCGGACGGCACCGTGGACCTGCGGAATGCAGCGGAGCGAATACGGATCCTGGACCTTATGGGCAGAGGCGTGATGGGATGCCTGGAGGCCCGAGTCACGGAGCAGACCACGCAGCTCGGCAGCCACCGAAATCTGGCCGGGGTGCGGACGGGCGAGCTGGTAGGCGGCCGAGAAGGCGACGTCGGTCCCGAGCAACGCCTCGACGCTCATCGCTCCAACCGTGCTGGCGGTCCGGACCAGGCGTTCCGCGTCGGCCAGCAGGAGGGCACCCAGCGCGGACATGAGCTGTGTTCCGTTGAGGAGTGCGAGTCCTTCCTTCGGGCCGAGCACCAGCGGTTCCAGGCCCGCCTCGCGCAGGGCCACCAGTGCCGACACGTGCTGCCCATTGAACTCCACCTGACCGCGACCGATCAGCGGCAAGGCCAGATGCGCGAGCGGCGCGAGGTCGCCAGACGCCCCAACGGAGCCGAGTGACGGCACGACCGGGTGGATACCGAGTCGCAGGAAGTCGAGCAGACGCTCCACGACCTCGGGCCGCGCTCCGGAGTGGCCGAGCGCGATGGTGTTGGCCCGCAGCAGCAGCATCGCCCGGACAACATCGCGGGGTAGCGCCGCTCCGACTCCGGCGGCGTGGCTCATCAGGAGGTTTTCCTGGAGCCGCTCGACGTCGGCCGCGGCGATGGTCCGATCCGCGAGCGCCCCGAAGCCGGTCGTGACCCCGTACACCACTGCGTCCTCGGCGACCAGGCGCTCGATGACCTCGCGAGCCTCCTGGATCCTCGCCCGCGCGTGCTCGTCGAGAACCGCAGGAACGTCGTGGCGCGCGACCGCCTCGACATCGGCAACCGTCAGGTCCGCGCCGGTGATGACGATCGGCTCGTGCCGATCCGAGGGCGCTGGCCGCTGCGAATGGGGGCGGGGATCGGTCACGATCGCAGGATAGTCGGCTATGCTCCCCGCCGTTCCTGCCCCACACAATCCAGCCGCCGAGGAAGCCCGTGCTCGCAATCATCGACCAGATCGTGATCCCGTTCCTCGCCTCGCTCTACGGCGCGGTTGGATATCTGGGCGTCATGGTCGCGATGGCCATCGAGTCGGCCATGATCCCGCTGCCGTCGGAGTTGATCCTCCCGTTCGCCGGATTCCTCGTTTCGGATCCCGCGGCGATCGAGCCGCTGACGAATGGGCGCTGGGATTTCTGGGTCGTCGTCGTCGTCGCCACGGTCGGCAACACGCTGGGATCACTCGTCGGATACGCGATCGGCGCGTGGGGCGGTCGCCCGTTCCTGCTGCGCTGGGGTCGATACCTGCTGATCCGACCGCACGAGATCGAGCTCGCCGATCACTTCTTCCAGAAGTACGGCCCGGCGACGGCGTTCTTCAGCCGACTCCTGCCGGTGGTACGGACCTTCATCAGTTTCCCGGCCGGGGTCGCCCGCATGCCGATCCGGACGTTCATCGTCTACTCGTCGGCCGGAGCCTTCCTCTGGTCGATCCTGCTCGTCTTCGCCGGCCAGCAACTCGGAGCAAGCTGGGTGAACATTCGCCATGCGCTGCAGCCGTTCGACCTGGCCATCGCGGTCGGCGTCATCGCCCTCGTGGCGCTCTTCATCTGGTGGCGACTCGGGATGCCCGGTCGCCCGGGGCGGGGCCGCGGGCGCGGCCGAGGGGCGAGCTGACCGCCGCTACCGTGCGGGCCGCGCGTACTCCACGTAGCGAGTGATCTCCTGGAAACCCATCGAGCGATAGACCGGCACTCCCATCTCACTGCTCTGCAGGATGGCGATCGAGCTTCCCCAGGCTGAAGCGCCGGCCTCGATGGCGGCCCAGGTGACCGCCCGGCCGATCCCGCGGCGGCGAGCGTGCTCGAGCGTGCCGACGGCATAGATCCCAACGCACGAATCAGACCGGATCGCCGCCGCGCAGGAAACGGGGGCGCCGTCCAGGTATCCCACCGAGACCCGGACATCCGGATCGCCGAGCAGGCCCGGGCCGAGGACCGGGCGAACCGCGTCACTCGTGGCGAGCGCCGCGTGCCAGTCGTCGAATAGCTCAGCCTGACCGGTCCGAATCTCGACGCGACCCGGGTCTGGCGGGCGAGAGCCACCAAGCTCGAGCACCATGATCGGCATCTGCCAGGGGTCTGGGGCAAACCCGAGCACCTCGAGGCCCGGCCGAACGCGCGCGTCGAGATCAGCTCCGACCTGCACACTGGCCAGCAGTCCCAGTTCCTCGATCCATGAGACTGCAGTAGCCACGTCGGCGAGCGTCGATTCCGGGCGAAGTGCCAGAACGGGGTTGAAGAACCCGGAAGCACTGCCGGTCGCGATGGCATCGACCGATCCGAAGCGCCTGACCCCGCCCGGCATCTGAGCGTGATGCTTCCGGGCCAGGGAAAAAGCCGCGACCACGTTCGCGTCCGCGACCCGACGGCGCTCCTCGTCATTCATGGATCGAGGTTAGACCTCCGGCGTCGCGTTGCGCTCGCGTTCCTCGGGAGCCGGACGCGAGCGAAACGCGCGCCACAGCAGCAGGTCGTAGACGATCTTCAGTCCACCCGCGATGACGAATGGAAGCGTCGAAAGACCGGCACTGGCGACGAGCGGAGCCGATAGCGCGGGTGAGATCGATGCGCCGGCAGTCCGGGCGATGCCGGTCACCCCGGCCGCGGCCGATCGCTCGTCCGGATCCACGGCGGCCATCACATAGGACTGGCGCGTGGGCACGTCCATCTGGCTGAGGCTGAACCGCATCAGGAGCACCGCGACCGCCAGGGGCAGGTTCGGCATCAGCGGGACCAGGATGAACAGCACGTTCGATGGCAGGTGGGTGAAAACCATCGTGTTGATGAGGCCGAACCGAGCGGCGATCCGCGATGCCGACAAGGAAGAAACTGCGGCGAGGAGATTCGCGGCGAAGAAGATCGAACCGAGGACGGCCGGTTCGACGCCGAACTTGAGATGGAACCAGTAGGCGATCAGGCTCTGTGGAACGAAACCTCCGGCAAAGCTGTCGAGCGCGAACAACGCGGAGAGGCGCGCCACGATGCCCTTCGAGCGGCCGAGCCCGAGCCGCCGCCGGATTCCGTCGCTGGCTGCTCGAGTCGGCGGAGCCTCAACGCCCGATCCCACGCGCAGGAACACGAGGGCCATCGCGAGTCCGACCAGCGCGTACCCGACAACCACGGCCCGGTAGGCGTCCACGGCGGCCATGCCAGCGTTGATCAGCGCCTGGGTCAACAGGCCCGCCGACAGCGAGCCAAAGGCGGTGGATACGTAGCCCGCGAGGTTGTACCAGGCGAACGTGGGCGTGCGGCGAGCGTCGGGCGTGGCCTGGCTGAGCGCGGCCTGCTCCACGGCCAGGAACGGGCCGACCTCGTTGCCGGTCGGGCTGATGACGCCGATCGTCGCGGCCAGGATCAGGAGCGGCACCCAGCTCGTGACCGCGAACAGGATCCCCGCGCCGACCATCAGCAGGGACCCGGCAATCAGCACGCGCCGGCGCCCGATCCGGTCGGCGTTCGTCGTGAGCCAGAGCGAGATCAGCGCGTCGCCGACCAGCGTCAGCGTCAGGATGGCCCCGATCGTGAACGCCCCGAGCCCGAGCGCGGCCAGGTACAGGACGAGGATCACCGCCAGGAAGCCGTATCCGAACATCCGGAGCACGCGGGTCCCGAACAGCAGGCGCGCGTCGGAATTCAGGCCACGCAGGCTGGCAATCAGCCCGGCGTCGATCGGCGGTATGCCCGGCGCCGGTGTAACCCCCGTGGTCGTCGGCTGACTCATTTCGCGAGTCTAGGGCCTGCCGTGTACGATCCGACGCGGAGGTACGCACGATGACGGAGAGCGCCGATCACCACGCCAGCGATGCCATGGCCGGACCACACGGTGCGGACGACCACGGCGAGGATCACGGCCACGACGATCACGCTCATGGTGACGGCGATGCGCTCGGCCCAATCGACTCGGCGTCCTGGGGCGCGGGCCTCGTGGGTATCGTGGCCGGACTCGTCGTCGCGCTGGTCCTGGCGATGTCCGCGGGCTGGCTCGGCTGAACCAGAGTTTCGCGACGTCACGAGATTGGTATGACGAAATGAGTCTCCCGAACCTGTCTGATCACCCACCGCCGCGCGGCTTCTGGGCTGCCAAGCACCCGGTGCCGGTTCCCACGACCCGTCCCCGGATCCTGCTGCTGGCGGACCTGTACGTCACCTTGATCGCCTTCCTCCTGGGCCGGTTGTTGCTGGGTGGCCTGCTGGTACCGGGCTTCCTGACCGATCCCGGCAATGCACCGCCATACCTCGCCGCGGCGGTTCTCGACGCCCCGCACATCGCGCTCGGGTTCGGCCTGCCGGTGATGGCGGCCGGCCTGGTCCTGCTTCGGCTGCGCTGGCCGGAGCGGCTGTCGCTCACCTGGGGGGACCTTGGCAGCCTTTGGGTCCTGGTCGCCTTGCTCGAGACGCCGTTGGTCGATCCGACGTTCACCTTTGCGCTGCTGCTCGGCGCGGCGATCCCGTTCATCGTGGTTGGTAGCGCCCAGTCGTGGTTCCGCGGCGACCGAGAGCGAGCGCGGATCTCTGGACGGTGGATGCGGGCACGTCGGCTCATGCCAAGGATCGCCGTACTGGCCGCCCTCGGATGGACGGTGATCTATGTCATCACCGTCTTCCCGGAAATGATGGAGTTGGCGGGCAAATGGCAGGACCGACTCGGGACGGGCCCGAATCAATGACATCGAGGCTGCGGGCCAGGTCCTCGACCGTCCGTCGCTCACGCCGGAACTAGAACAGACCGACGATCTCCCCGTTGGCATCGAGGTCGATGTTCTCGCCCCCGGGATGCGACGGCAGGCCAGGCATCGTTCGCATCTCGCCACAGATCGGCGTCACGAACCCGGCGCCTGCCGACAGGCGGACCTCGCGGATGGGGATCCGGAAACCTGACGGCCGACCCTTGAGCGACGCGTCGGCGCTCAGGGAGTACTGGGTCTTGGCCATGCAGATCGGTAGATGGCCGAAGCCCAGGTCCTCGTATTGCTGGAGCTGCTTCCGGGCGAGCGGCAGGTAATCCACGCCGTCGGCGCCATAGACCCTCGTCGCGATCGCCTCGATCTTGTCCATCAGCGGGGCTTCGTCCGGGTAGAGGAGCTGGAAGTTCGGGGCTCCCTCCTCGGCCGCGGCCCAGACCGCAGCGGCGAGATCCGTGGCCCCGGCGCCACCCTCGGCCCAGTTATTGGCTACCTCGGCCGCACGAGCACCGGAAGCCAGGGAAACCTGTCGCACCGCCTCGATCTCGGCAGGTGTATCGGTCGGGAACGCATTGATGGCGACGACGACCGGGACGTTGTAGAGGAGGACGTTCTCGATCTGCTTGGCGAGGTTCTGGGCACCTCGGGTGACGGCTTCCACGTTCTCCTCGAGGAGGGCTGGATCGAGCGGCTTCCCAGCCACGACCCGGCCGACTCCGCCATGCATCTTGAGGGCGCGGATCGTGGCCACCATGACGGCCGCATCGGGCCGCAATCCGGAAGCCCGGCACTTGATGTCGAAGAACTTCTCGGCGCCCATCTCGGCCCCGAAACCGGCCTC
>JBDTOF010000041.1:0-18529 GCA_039933375.1 Chloroflexota bacterium | reverse complement strand
GACCTTCGAGTCAGCCGGTGAGCGGCCCGAGACGGCCACCGAACATCGCGAACGGTCCCGCCGCGCGCCGCGGCCCTCGCCCGACCACGCGCCGCGGCCCCGAAGTGTTCAGTCGGCTCAACCAAGCGATCCGGAGTCGCCCCCGGCGCCCGAGGCCGCGTCGATCAAGACCGCGTCGGCCACACCAGGTGTTCCGGATCTCCTCCCCGGCGCAGCGTCGAATTCGACGGCTTCTCCGGCGGGCGGCCAGGGCGACCCTGGCGGCACGCCACAACCCAACGAGGTCAGGGGGACCGAGACCAGCGGCGTTGAGCGATCTGGCTGCACGGCGCCACAGCTGCGTCGCTTCATCAAGAGCCGCTCCTACGTCCCGATGCACGAGCTGCGACGTCGATTCGTGATCGACGGTGGCGACGATGACGTGACGGGAGTGGACGTCCCCCAGGGGCGGCGCGTATTCGTCGGCTTGCCGTATCGCGAAGGTCAGCTGCTCGGCGAGTTGTTCCGGGCCGGCGACGTCGGATACGAGCTATCCATGGATCCGATCAGCCCGATCGTGATCGGTGTCTTCCCGATGCGGCCGATCGCGCGGGGCTGAGCGCCCAACCATCCGCTCGGGGCCTGGCCCTGGGCCCTCAGCTCTTGCCCGACGCCTCGGACGGCGTTTTCGCACGGTCCTTAGCGCGAGGCCGTCGGCGACGAAGATCCTTGAGGTCACGCTGATCAAGGCCGGCGAGCCGGATCAGGTCGGCATTCGCGGTCCGGGTAAGTCGCTCGCGCAGCTTGCTGTTGACCAGTTCCTCGATGGCGGACACATCCATCAGGCCCTTCAGCGTCGCTGCCGGGACTTCAATGAAGTCCGTTGGCTCGTCGGCCACGACATTGGCGGTGCGCTGGCTCCCGGTGATCGCGGCGATCTCGCCGAAGAAGTCGCCGGCCCCCATGGCCGACAGGGACCGATCGTCGCCGCTCTCGGTCGGCACACCGGCCACCACTCGTCCCGCCAGTACGAAGAAGGCCGAGCTGCCGGCATCGCCGACCTTGATGATCGCGGCGCCAGACGCCGCGTGACGGACCATCGCTCCAACCAGGAAGTCGGCGCGTCGCGAGACGTCGAGACCACCGAGCTCCGGGATGAGTCCGAGTAGTCGGTCGAAGTCGGCAGGTAGTGCCGCCCGGCCGGCGGCGGCCATCGGAGCCGCTCCAGCCGTTCGAAGCAGCCTGGCGGCCCGGCGCCACTCGGCGGCCGGAGTTCCGAGACCGGGCATGAACTGGGTCAGGATGCCGGCCCCGACCAGGATGAGGGAGGAACCGATCAGGAGGGGTCTGATGGGCCAGATATCCGCGAGGCCCGCCAGCGCCATGCCCCCGAGGAACACGAGGTCGCGAGACACCGCAAACGCCGAGGAGACCCGACCGCGCAGCTCGCGCGGCGTGTTCTTCTGGAAGATCAGGCGGCGGGAGATCCCGAGCGGTGAGTTCAGGAAGCCGGACCCGACGACCATGACGATGGCGACCCAGATGTTGGGTGCCAGCCCGTAGAAGATGCCAAAGACGCCCATCCCGATCGTCGCAAGGACCATCCACTGTCCCTCTCGCAGGAGACCCGCGTACTTGGCCATGAGCAGACTGCTAACGACGAAACCAACCGACGTGAGGCCCTCCTGGAGGCCGTACTCAAACGACGTGGCGCCGAGTTCCTTGATGGCCATCGGAAGGAGCAGCACGTTCCACAGCCCGAAGGCGAAGAGGATTGGGATATTGACCAGCATCGAGGAGCGCAGGATCGGCGTCTTCCACAGGAACCGCATGCCGATCTGAAGGTTCGCCACGACCACCCCGATGGTCGTGGTCTCGTCGGATGTCTGGCGCGGGATTCGAACGCCGGAGACGATCAGGAAGGAGAGCACGAAGGTGATCGAGTCGATGTAGAACGGCAGATGAATGTCAACCGCCGCCAGAAACCCGGCGATGGCGAAGCCGATGGCCGTCGATCCGAACGAGCTGATCGAGAGAAACGCGTTGGCCGACGCGAGTTCGTCTTCCGTCGCGATATCGGGCAACGTGCTCTCCCAGGCCGGATCGAAGAACTGCTGGACGACGGCTGCAAGGAAGAGGAGCACATAGAGCGCAATCAGGCCGAATGTTTCCACGCCGATCGGAATCAGCACCACGATGACGGCGCGCAGGAGATC
This sequence comes from Chloroflexota bacterium, assembly GCA_039933375.1. GTDB lineage: Bacteria > Chloroflexota > Limnocylindria > Limnocylindrales > CSP1-4 > UBA5189. The sequence goes on along the minus strand of JBDTOF010000041.1, from coordinate 16,334 downwards.
CGAAGCGAGCAGGATCCGCTTCCGGTCGAAGCGATCGACGAAGACGCCCGCGAACAGGCCGACGAACAAGGTCGGGATCGCCGTCACCATCAGCGTCAGGCCAACCTGGAGCGCCGAGCCGGTCAGCTCGAAGACGAGGATCCCGCCGGCGAGCATCGTGAGGGACGATCCGATCGTCGAGACGAGCTGGGCGCTCCACATGAGCGAGAAGTCGCGCTTGCGGAAGATCGCGAACATCGAGGCCGGGCGCGGCGCGGCTTCGGACATTTGGGCGAGCTCCCTCCAAACGTGTACCGGGCCGAGGACGACCTGCCTCGCGCCACCGAACGTCGGGTCAGTCTACAAGGGGGACCGGCATCGGGAAGCCCGACGGCGCACTACCTGACCCTCCAGGGCCGGGAGTTCGGCCTTCAGGTCCAGGGGTTCCCTCGGGACCAGAAATCGCAACGCGACATCCGGGAAAAGGAAGAACCCCGGGTGGTCGAGTCCGGGGTTCTAGGTGTATGCGACTTGGTTGCGGGGAGGGGATTCGAACCCCTGACCTTCGGGTTATGAGCCCGACGAGCTGCCGCTGCTCCACCCCGCGACCTTGAATTCTAGTCGACGCGGGCCCTTCTGACAAACGCGACCATCAGGCCACCGCCGGACGCATGGCGCGGAGTGATCTTCCGGCGACCAGGAGCGTGATGATCAGGAGCGCGCCCACGACGCCCGCTCCGACGAAGAACGGGGCGTTGAGATCGCTGGCTGCGAGAGCACCGGCTGCGAGCGCGGAGACGATCGTTCCAACCGTCCCGGCGGATCCAACCAGGCCCTGGGCGGTGGACGATCGGCCTGGCGGCGTCCCACGCGCGATAACGAGATAGGTGGCGGGACTCAGGAATGAGAACCCGACGCCCTCGAGCGCGACGAGGGGCACGTACAGGAGCGGCTCACCTACGAGGGGATAGACGACCATGGTCGCGGCCATGATCGCCATTCCACCGATCAGGAATGGGAATGGGCCGCGCCGATCGACGACCCGCCCGCCGATCGGTGAAACCAGGATCGTGGTCAGCCCGAAGGTCGCGAAGGTCAGTCCGATCAGCTCGACCCCGCCACCACGGTCAGTTACGAACAGGCCCCAGATCGTCTCGTACAGGCCGCCCCCGAAGTAGCCCGCGACGGTGACGAGGACGGCGGCCAGGATGTAGCGGTTTCGGAGGGTGTCGGGCGCCCCGGGCCCAGGCTCGGCTGACCTGCCCCGTGGTTCATGGTCCCGGCGACGCGACGGTCCGTTGGCCAAAAGCGCCTCGTCGACCGGGCCGCTGGCCGGCGAAGCAGGAAACTCGGCCATGCCGAGCCCGGGGATCCGTCGCCGCTTCGTGTTTCGGACTTCCTGGACGCGGAGCGCCACGGCGCCCGCGGCGAGGAACGTCATCAACGCCCCGAAGACCAGCACGAAGACGTAGCTGCCGGCCAATGCAGTTCCGATACCACCGATCGCGGGGCCAAGGAGGATTCCTCCGTTCTGCGCCGCGGTATACAGGCCGAAAACCTCTCCGCGGCGTCCCGGTGGAGTTGCATCGGTCAGGTAGCCGCGAGCAGCCGGGTCGTACATCGCGGTCCCGAGGCCGGACATGGCCCGCAGCACGACGAACGCGAAAGGCCCGGTCCACAGCGCCATACCGCCGATCGAAGCGGCCGCCAGAAGGAGGCCGGCGACCATCAGCGGCACGCGTGGAACACGGTCGGCCAGCAGGCCGAAGAGCGGCTCGGTGAACAGGCGCGCCGCCGGCCAGGCTGCGATGACGACGCCGAGGAACGCGATCGGCACGTCATGCTCGGTGAAATAGAGGGGCATGACCGGCAGCAATGCCCCGAATCCGGTCCACAGGATGAACTCGGCCAGCAACAGCGGCAGGATCGGTGCCCAGCGCACCAGCCAGCCGCGGATGCGGCCCGGGATCGTGGCAACGCCTGAGGATGGTGGGCGGTCCATGGCAGCCATCGTAGCCAGCGGCTCGCCGGGCCGGATGCTCCGGCCCGCTGCTTTCCTAGCCGGTCACCTGGAGACCGGCGGCAATCCCGCTGACCGTCAGGCGGACCAGCCGTTCTAGGTCCTGCTGGCCGTCTGCATTCGGATCAAGCGAGCGGAGTCTGGCGAGCAGTCCGACCTGCAGTTCGGACAGTGTGTCGATATCCGGGTTGCGCAACGTGACGGCGCGGGCGATGGCCGGGGTGGCTTCCAGGAGCCGGGCTCGTCCCGTGATCGCGAGCACGTCGCGGACGCTTCGCGCGTGCTCGGATTCGATGGCGTCCCAGCGCTGCTCATCGCCCGCTTCGGCGGCCAGCGATGCATAACGACGCGCAACGACCAGATCGGAACGCGCCAGCGACAACTCGGCATGATCGATCACCGCCGTCAAATACGGCCACGTTCGATACAGCTCGGCCAGCCGAGCCATCACGCCGGGCCCTTCGGCCTCAGAGAGCGCGTCGAGCGCGCTCCCGAGACCGAACCAGCCGGGCAGCTCGACGCGCGCCTGCGACCACGCGAAGCCCCATGGGATCGCCCGGAGTCGCTCGATCGGGACCTCGGTGGAGGGATCCTGGCGGCCACGAGCCGACGGCCGGGAGCCAAGGCGCATGGAGGTCAGGACCGCGATCGGTGTCACTCGCTGGAAGAAGCCCGCGAACCCGGGATCGTCGTAGACGAACGTGCGATAGGCGCTCGCCGACGCGGCGGCGAAGCGATTCATCAATCCCGCGTCCTCATCCGAGATCCGGAGTCCCGCGGACGATGCGCCCGACGGGCTCGCCGAACCGGCGACGATGACCGCGCCCGCCAGCAGTTCCAGATGACGAAGGGCGATGGCGGCATTGCCGTATCGGGCCGCGATCACCTCACCCTGCTCCGTGACCTTGAGACGACCTCGGACCGTGCCCGGTGGTTGGCCGAGGATGGCCCGGTCGAGCCGTCCCCCACCCCGGCCCACGGTTCCACCGCGGCCGTGGAACAGGGTCAACTCGATCCCGTGCCGATCCGCCACCGCCGCCAGTGCCGCCTGGGCCCGATAGAGCATCCAGTTCGCGGCCACGAACCCGGATTCCTTGTTCGAATCCGAGTAGCCGAGCATGACCTCCTGGCGATCCCCGCGGCCACGCAGGTGGGCCCGATATCGAGGATCCGCGAGGATCGGCTCGAGCACCGCGTCCGCGGCCTCCAGCGACACGGCGGATTCGAACAGGGGCACGAGATCCAGCTCTGCCACCCCCGGTCCGATCGCCGACTCGGCGAGCTCGAGGACGTCCGTCATGTCACTCACGCGCTCGGTGAAGCTGACCACGACACGCCCTGCCGCCCGACTGCCGAACCGGGTCCTGATCCGGTCGATCACCCGGAACGTGTCGAGCACTTCGGCCAGCGACACGCCCGGTGCGATCTCTGGCGTGAGGCCGTCACCCTCGGCCGCGCTTTGGATCACAGGCGCCGCCAGCCGACCGCCTCGTTCCGTCGACACGGCCGCGATCCGTGCCCGCAGCGCCGCGACAGCCGATCGATGAACCTCGGCGTGCTGGCGGACCTCCAGTTCGGCGAGGTGGAACCCGAAGGTCTCGATCTGCCAGCGAAAGTCCTGGACGCTGCCGGAGGCCACTCGTCCAAGGCCCGCCGCGACGAGCGATTTCTGGATCTCGTCCAGTTCAACCAGCAGGTCATCCACCGATGCATAGCGCCCCGTCGTCGGGCCAGGATCTCCGGTCAGGTGGTGCCGGGTCCGACGAAGCCGCTCGGCAATCCCGCCGAATCGACGACGGTACGGCCCATCCGGGAACCGGCGGCGGAGGCTTCCGTCGAGATCCGGAAAGCGATCGGCATCGTCGATCAGTCGGGCCGCGAGGGCCGGATCCAGACCGCCCGGGCCGGGCAGGACGGCCACGGTCTGCATCAACCTGACCGCCACGGCCTCGTGGCCCCGGAGTACGTGGTCTGCCTGGATCCGCGCGGCCTGCTCAGTCACCTCGGCGGTCACGCCTGGATGGCCGTCGCGATCCGCGCCGATCCAGCTGCCCAGGCGCACGACCGCAGGGAGCACCGGCGTCGGCTCTGGGTGAGTCGCGCCGGCAGTGCGCGAGCGGCGCCCGGACGGGGAGGTTGTCGACGAGTCAATCGCAATCGCGAGGGCACGCTGGACCGCCGGGACCAGCGAGTAGAGGGTTGCGTCGAAGAAGACCAGCGCGTTGCGGACCTCGTCCAGCGGCGTCGGCACGTCGGTTCGTACCTCGGCGGTATTCCAGAGGATCACCAGCTCCTCGCGAAGTCGATCGTCGAGCGCCCGCGCGTCGACCGTCGGCAGCCGCGGATCATCACGGTCCTCCAGGATCCTGGCGACGCGGCCGAGCGCCATGAGCGCCGTCCGCCGGCGTGCCTCGGTGGGATGTGCCGTCAGGACCGGGTGGATCCGAAGGCCCTCGATGGCGGCGGCGGATCCTGGGCCATCCAGTGGGAAGCGACCTTCGGCTCGGAGCGAGCGGATCACCCCGGCCAGGGTGTCGTCGGCGCTGCCGGGACGCGATCGTCGCCCGCGCTGTTGCAGGACCCGCACGCGATGCCGCTGCTCCGCCAGGTTCGCCAGCCGGAAATGCAGGAGGAACGCCCGGATGACGACCTCGGCCCGGGTATCGTCGAGCCCGTCCAGTTCGCGTTCGAGGGCGCGCCTGGCGGCCGGGTCACCGGCTCGCGCCCGCACGGCCCGGCGGCGGGTCCGGGCGACAAGCCAGCGCAGCTCCGTGCCGGCCTGTTCCTCGATGACCTCCACGAGCAGGCGCCACAGCCTGGCGATCTCGGTCGCCAGCGGATCCGCGCGGCTCATGCGGTCACTGCCACGTTGCATTCGACCCCGAGGCGCAACCTTGGCTGGACGCGACCGTCACCGATTCGACCCGTTCTTGACCGTACCTTTGTATCGTGGTCGACATGGCCGACGCTGAACTGGTGCGAGGTTCCGGGGCGGAGCAGCTTGAACAGCTTCGCTTCCTTCATCGCGTCGCGCGGCTGGCCACGACGGCCCAGACCTGGGACGACCTCCTCGAGACGGTCGTCGATGAGACCCGCGACGCGCTCCATGCAGATGTGTCCTCGCTCTATCTGCTCGACCGGGATGGATCGCAGTTGACGCTCGCCGCGACCAATGGCCTGGACCGCTTCCAGATCGGCCGCGCCCGTGTCCCGTTCGGCCAGGGAGTGACCGGGCGGGTTGCCGAGAGCGGGGTTCCGGCAGTCATCCGGGACATCGAGAGCGATACCCGCTTCCTGTGGGTTCGAGGAATTGACCAGCGTCGATTCATTACGTCGATGCTGTCCGTCCCGTTGGTCTGGAATGATCGCACGGTCGGGGTGCTCAATATCCAGACTGAGCAGTCCCGTGACTTCAGCGAGGCGGATGTCGCACAGCTTGGTGCGATCGCCGATCTGCTGGCCGGGATCGTCGAGAAGGGTCGACGGCAGCAGGAAGCCGAGGAGCGGGCGGCCGAGCTCAAAGCCATCGACGAGGCCCGGACCGAGCTGATCGCCCTGGTGACGCATGAGCTCCGAACACCGCTCGCGGTGGTCAGGGCCTATTCGGACCTCCTGTCCGAGGAACCGCCGCTCGATGGACGATATTCCCGGGACCCGGCCCGTCGAGACCAGCGGGCGGCCTGGCACGCCGGGACGATCGAGCAGGTCGAGCGGCTGGACCGGCTGGTCGATTCGATCCTGGCCTCCGTTCGGGTCGTGCCGGATCAGCCGGCGGATGTCGTGCCCACCGATGTAGCGGCTCTGGTCACCGAGGTGGTCCAGGCACTGACGCCGCTCCTCGGGCACCACGAGATCCTGGTGGGCGGCGGAGTCCGTCTCCAGGCCCTGGCAGATCCGCCACGACTCAGGCAAATGCTCGAACACCTCGTGGAGAACGCCGTCAAGTACGCCCCGCCAGCCACCCGTATCGGGATCGACTGGAGGATGGTCGAGGGTGTGGTCCACATTGCCGTTGAAGACGGCGGACCCGGGATCCCACCCGAATGGCGGGAGCGGATCTTCGAGCCGTACGCACGCCGCGACACACATACCGCCCGTGGCTCCGGCATCGGCCTGTATGCGGCCAAGCGGCTTGCCGAGTCGATGAACGGCCACCTGTGGTGCGAACCGGCGCCCGACCACGGGGCGCGGTTCGTGATCGCCCTCCCAGCAGCTGCCGCCCTGTAGGAGTACGTCATGCCCACCAGCCGACCCTACCGAATCCTCGTCGTCGACGATGACCCCGCCATGGTCGGTGCGATCACCGCGCTGGTCGGCACGGAAGGGCACCAGGTCATCACCGCCTACGACGGCCTGACGGCCGTGCGGCGGTTCCGCGAAGAACATCCGGATCTCGTGCTCCTTGACCTCGCGATGCCTGGCCCCGACGGCTTCACGGTCGCCGGACAGATCCGCGCCGCCGGCGACGCCCCGATCATCGTCGTATCGGGCGAGAGCAGCGAGGCGGCCAAGGTCAAGGCGCTGGGCATCGGTGCGGACGACTACCTCGTCAAGCCGTTCGGCCGTGGAGAACTGCTCGCCCGGATTGCCGCGGTCATGCGGCGTGCGGGCCGCAGCCAGGCCGACGTTTTCGGCGAATCGGTGGCCTTCGAAGGATTGACGCTCGATGCCGGCCGCCACGAGGCCATAGTCAGGGACATCATCCTCACCCTCACGCCGACCGAGTTCCGGCTGCTCGAATCGCTCGTCCGGGCGAATGGCGCCCTGGTCCCGCATCTCCGGCTCGCCCGCGCTGGGTGGCCGGCTGAAGCCGACCCCGACCTGCTCTGGCTCAAGCCGCATCTGGCGCGACTCCGCTCGAAACTGGATGCCGCCAAGGGGCCGGCCATCGTGGCCGTTCGAGGGGTCGGGTACCGCGTGGAAGCTGCCTCGGCGCACTGAGTCCGTCGGCGCCGGCGCAGTACGCCTGCCCGGTTCAGGCGGTGAGCGCGGCTCGGCCGGAGCGGTCGTGCGCCAACTCGGCGCAGGTGGGTCGATGCCCCATTGCATCACGACCACTCAGAGCGCCGAAGTGGGTCCACTCGCTCCGCGTGTCATCCGGCTTGAGGCGGCAACCGCAGGCCGAACACGTCACCACCGCAAGGTGTCCATCGCGGACGGCCCGGCCGGTGGAGCGATCGCTTGGCTGCTGAATCATGGCGAGTCCTCCGGCGGCTCAGGGGATGGTGGAACGTGAGTGTGGGGCCATCAACCTGGTGTGGCGATGGCATCCCGGGACCGAATGGGTTGCAGCGGGGTTGCGAGCGCCGGCGCGGCCTGACGTGCGGTCGAAGCGGGAATGCGCACTTCCCCTGCCTCCGTGTTGAGTTCGTGCGGGACGACGACCCAGAACGAATTCGCGATCGCCCCCGGCTCGGCGAGCAGTTCGGCCGCCCGTTTCGAACCGGCCGCGCGGTGCTCACGCAGGAGCCGGACGACCTCCTCGGTCACCCTGCGGTCGGCGATCTCCGAGAGTGGTCGAGCCTCGACGCTCGCACGGTCGACGCGCTGGCGAATTGAGCCCACAAGGTCAAGGACGTAGGCTCGTCCACCGGTCATCCCGGCACCGAAGTTGGGCCCGACCGTTCCGAGGATCACGAGCGTGCCGCCCGTCATGTACTCGGCCCCATGCGGCCCGATACCCTCGACGACGGCATCCGCGCCGGCATTTCGAACACCGAACCGCATGCCGGCCCGTCCGATGACGTGGAGGCGGCCAGCGGTCGCACCGTACAGGCAGGCATTGCCGGCCAGCGTCGGCATCGGCGCTGCGGCCCGGTCACGCGGATCGGTTGGAGGCTCGTGCTGTGTGGCACTCATCTGCCGCGGATCGCCGGAAACAATGACGGTTCCCCCGGACAGACCCTTGGCGACATAGTCGTTCGCGCTGCCGGCCAGCACGATCTCCAGGCCGGTGCCAAGGAACGCACCGAAGGACTGGCCGGCTGTCCCGGTCAACCCGACATGGATGGGCGTCTGGACCGACCCGCGCTCGACGGCACCGGTCAGGGCGGCTCCGAATGACCGATCGGCCGTCGAGATGGCCAGGCCGTCCAGCCGCAGGTCGCCATGTCCGCGGAGTGCGGTCACCAGTCGCCCCTCGAGCGGTGAGGCGGGCTGTCGTTCCGTCGACGCCCCGGCCCGTTCTGGGTGCGCCCGACGCGCGGCGCCAGGGGTCCAGCGCGGGGCGGAGATGACGCGGCGCAATCCTGCGTCGCTCGGATCCACGCAGCGGAGGATCGACGCGGCCTCACCGACCACTTCCCCGACCGACCGCGCCCCGATGGCGGCGAGCTCGAGGCGCAGGTCCTCGGCGAGGGCAAGCGCGAAACGCTCGACCCGCTCCGGCGTCCCGGTGAACTTGGCTCGGAGGTCGTCGCGCTGGGTGGCGATCCCGGTCGGACATGTATCGAGGTGGCACTGGCGGGCCATGTCGCAGCCGATCGCCACGAGGGCCGCCGTCCCGAGCGCGAATTCCTCCGCGCCGAGGAGCGCCGCCATCAGGAGATCGCGACCCTGATGCAGACCACCATCGGTCCGCAGGGCCACCCGGTCCCGCAGGCCGTTCCAGAGCAGGACCTGGTGGACCTCGGCCAGCCCGAGCTCCCACGGCACGCCAACGTGCTTGATCGAGCTCAGGGGCGACGCTCCGGTCCCGCCCGCGCCGCCCGCCAGGTGGATGTAGTCGGCTCCGGCCTTCGTCACGCCTGACGCCACGGTGCCCACGCCGCGCGACGCGACAAGCTTGACCCCGATGCGCGCCGCCGGGTTGATCGCCCGGAGATCGGCGACGAGCTGGGCGAGATCCTCGATCGAGTAGATGTCGTGGTGCGGCGGCGGGCTGATGTAGGCGCGGCCGGCCTGGCCACGCCGGAGTGCCGCGATGTACGCCGTCGCCTTCCGGGCCGGGAGCTGGCCGCCTTCTCCCGGTTTGGAACCCTGGGCGATCTTGATCTCGAGCTGCTCGGCCCTGGCAAGGTAGGTGGCGGTGACCCCAAAGCGCCCGGATGCGACCTGCTTGATCGCCGCGTCCCGGCGAAGGCCATCGGGGCCTGGGGCGTACCAGGCCGGATCCTCGCCGCCCTCGCCGGTATTGGCGGCTCCTCCGGCGCGCTGGATCCCGATCGTCAGGACCTGGTGTGCCTCGGGCGACAGGGCCCCGACGCTCATCGCACTGACGACGAGTCGTCGGACGATGTCACGGGCCGGCTCGACCTCCTCGAGCGGGATGGACCGTCGAAGCGCAGCTGGGCGGATCGCGAGCCGATCCCGTACGACCGCTGGAGCCGCCCGATCGACTCCGGCGCGGTACGCGACCAGGCCATCCACCGTATCCGGATCCGCGAGCGCCTGGATCGCCGCGACGGTACGTGGGGCGAAGAGATGGGCCTCTCCATCGGAGCGGAAGCGTGCGAAGCCAGGGTCCGGCAGGCGTGGCTCTCGGCCGGGGGCGGGGGCGTTCGATGGGTCGTCCAGGACCCGCGCGGTCTCAACACGGGCCAGCTGCGTGCTCGCGACGTCATGGAACGTGACCGAACCAACCCACCCGACGGCGGTCGGGAAACATCGAAGACCCACCTCCGCCGCCAGGTCGAGCGTTTCGAAGAGCGCGCCCCCGACGTAGGAAGCGGCCGAGCTGATGCCCATCCGGGCAAGCGTCTTCCGCAAGCCGGCCTCGTACGCGGTGAGCAGGTTTTCGACCGTCCCGCGGCTGTCCAGGCCCTCGGCTCCGCGGCCTCCTGCCACCTCCCCCGCAATCTCGATCGCGAGCCACGGGTGCACGGCGCGGGCGCCGGCGGCGATGGTCATTGCCAGCGAATGAACGTCGAGGACGTCGGCCGATTCGGCCACGATGTCGGTTCGCCCGCGAAGCCCGGCGTCAGTCAGCGAGCGATGGATCGAGCCAACAGCGAGGATCGACGGGACCGGGATCCGATCCAGGTCGAAATCCCGATCCGTCACGACGATCGCGATGGCTCCGCGCCGGGCAGCATCCAACGCCGCGGCCTCCAGTCGATCGAGGGCTCCGGCGAGTCCGGTGGGACCGGCCGCGGCGGGCCAGGTCGAATCGATCCTGATCACGGGCCCGCTGGCCAGGTCGCGGAGCGCCGCCCAGAGCCCGAGCGGGTCGGCGATGACAGGGCGAGACACCCGCGCCATCCGGGTCAGCTTCGGGATGCCACCGAGGAGCGGCGCTCGCCGACCGACATGCATTCGGAGGTCAACGACCAGGCGCTCACGCTCAGGATCGATCGGCGGATTGGTGACCTGCGCAAATGACTGCTTGAGATGGTCCGCGACGCGACGTGCCACACGCGCATTGGCCGGTGAGGGCGTGTCGTCGCCCATGCTCCACAGGGGCTCGTGGCCATCGATGGCCATCGTCCTGAGATCCAGGCGAAGCCGCTCGGCGTCCACCCCGGCTAGGTAGCGGCGGCCCGACGTGACCCGTGTCTCGTTCGGCTGCAGCGTGGTCGTCGGCTCATCCAGGACGGTCCGGGTACCTGGGCCGTGCGACGCGGACGGGCCGCTGAGATGGCGCTTGGCTTCTGGATCAAGCCGGACGCGTCCCCGACGCGGTTCGACCAGGAGCATCTCTCCAGGCCCGAGGCGGGCCAGGCTCTGGATCTCGGATGGGTCGAGCGGGACCGCTCCGGCCTCCGAGGCGCCGGCCACGATCCCGTCACGCGTGATCGCGTAGGCGAACGGGCGCAGGCCGTTCCGATCCAGCACTGCCCCGACGGATCGCCCATCGGTGAAGACGAGCGCGGCGGGTCCGTCCCACGGGGCGAGGAACCCCGCGGTCCGGCGTGTGAGTCCAACGGCTCCCACTGAACCCTCGGCTCGAAGCGCTGACGCCTCCGGCATCAGCGAGGCAACGGCGGCGCCGATCTCCCAGTTCGAAGCGACGAGCATTTCGACCATCTCGTCCAGCGACGCCGAATCGGACATGCCCGCGCCGAGGAGCGGCCCACGCTCGTTCAACTCGCCAAGCAGCCCCGTGGGGTCCGGATCGCCATGACGCCCACGGACCTCCACTCGATTGCCGCGGACCGTGTTGATCTCCCCGTTGTGGGCCAGGTATCCGAATGGCTGAGCGAGCGGCCAGGTGGGATGCGTGTTGGTTGCATAGCGCTGGTGAAAGGTGGCGAAGGAAAGGGCCACGGGGCGAGCCAGGTCGGGGTAGAACTGGGCCAGGCGATCGCCGGCCACGAGTCCCTTGTAGACGATCGTTCGGCACGACCCGGACGCAACGGCCAGGTCGGACATCGATCCCTCCCGCGCCGTCGTCGCGACCCTCCGGCGGGCGAGGAGCAACCTCCGCTCGAAACCGCGATCACCGATTGGCCGACCCGCGGGCCCAAGCGGTCGCGGCACGAAGAGCTGCGCGAAGGCCGGCCGGGCTGCGAACGCGGTCGGACCAAGAGCTCCGGGGTTGGTGGGTACGGTCCGCCACGCTGCCGCCGTCAGGCCAACCTCCTCGAGTGCCGCGATGACGATCGCCCGGGCCGCCGCCTGCCGGACACGTCCGCGGGGCAGGAACAGCTGCAGCACGCCCGGACGGCGGCCGATCGCCTTGCGGTTGCGAAGCCCCGCGGTCAGAACGTCGACGAACGGCGCCTCGAGCGGCATGGCGACGCCCGCCCCATCCGACGAGGCCCCGTCAGCCCCAAAGGCGCCGCGATGCCCGAGGGACGAGAGGCCGGCCAGCGCGAGCGGGAGGACTCGTAGTCGAGACGTGCCGCGGAAATCAGCGACCAGACCGACCCCGCAGGCGTCGTGCTCCATCGTTGGGTCGTAGAGCGGTGGCGGAATGGCTGAGCCTCGGCGCATCTGCTCGTACCTCAGGAGACGGGGATGCGGATACGGGCCCCGGCTCGCCGGCAGCCCTCCGCGTGACGGAACTCAGGCCTGGTAGGCAACCTCGCCGTGGATCGCGAGATCGATGCCCATCTCCTCGTCCCGGGCGGAGATCCGGATCCCGAGGATCGCGTCCACGAGCTTCACGATCACGAACGTGGCTGTGACGGCGTAGCCGATCGTGGCGCCGACGGCCACGAGCTGGGTGATGACCTGGCCCGGGTTCCCGTCGATGAGCCCGGAAAAGCCGGACTGGACCGCGCTGGTCGCCAGGACGCCGGTGGCCACGGCTCCGAAGATGCCACCGACGCCGTGGACCGCGAAGACATCGAGCGCATCGTCGACCTTGATCCGCTCCCGGAGGAGGGTTGCGCTGTAGCACAGCGCCCCCGCTGTCAGGCCGATCAGAATGGCCCCGCCGGCGGTCACGAAACCTGAGGCCGGGGTGACCGCGACCAGCCCGGCGACCGCACCAGCTGCAGCCCCGATGACGCTGACCTTCCGCCGGTGGAGGTAGCTCGCCGCGACCCAGGTGAGTGTCCCGGCAGCGGCCGCGGTGTTGGTGACCAGGAAAGCACTGGCAGCGATACCGTTGGCCGCCAGGGCGGACCCCGCGTTGAACCCGAACCAGCCGAACCACAGGAGACCAGCACCGAGGACCGTCATCGGAACGTCGTGGGGCTCGAGCCGCTCACCGTTGACGACCCGGCGGCCGATGAGGATCGCGACGATCAAGGCCGATACACCTGATGAAGCGTGGACGACGGTGCCGCCGGCAAAGTCGAGCGCCCCGAGCCTGTACAACCATCCATCGGTTGCCCAGACCCAGTGGGCGATCGGCGAATAGACGAAGACGGACCAGAGCACCGTGAAGAGGACAAACGCCGCAAACCGCTTCCGCTCGGCAAACGCGCCGGTGATCAGGGCAGGAGTGATGGCGGCGAACATCAGCTGGAAGGAGGCGAACAGGACGAACGGGATGGTCGTCGCGTAGACCGCGCTCGGGGTGAGGCCGACGTTGAAGAACCCGACGTAGTCGAGGTTGCCCACCAGGCCCCAGCCGTTGACGTCCGGACCGAAGGCCAGGCTGAAGCCGATGAGAACCCAGACGACGCTCACGATCGCCAGACCGAAGAAGCTGTGCATGATCGTGGAGAGCACGTTCTTGCGCCGGACCAGACCGCCGTAGAACAGGGCCAGGCCGGGCAGCATGATCATGACCAGCGCCGTGGAGGCCAGCATCCAGGCGGTATCGCCGGAGTTGATCTCGCCGCCATCGGCCGCAAAGGCGGCCGCGGGCACGATCGCCGACCCCACGAGGGCGGCGAGCAAGGCCGTGGTGAAGCGTCGCATACGGGACCCCTCCGTCCGACCCGCATTCGCTCGCGGGCGCTGACTCAGTCTCCGGTCGGGGTGCCACTCCGCGCGCTACCGGGCGGGCCCCGGCTAGGCTGCGCTTGGCATGCGACGACGGTTGCGAGCGGGTAGCGGTCGGTTCCACCCCGCGCCGCTGGCGAGCGCGGCGCTACAGGCGGAGTGACGTCCGAAGGATTGCACGGTCCTTGCGCGGCGGGCCCTCGGTAACGCAAGGATTCAGCGGGCGTCGTCGGCCCTGGAACGGGTTGAAACCTTGCATCTGACTCCGTTCCATACTCGAATCGTACGGGCGCTCATCTGCCGGCGGATACCGTCCGAGACATTGCATGAGCATGAGCGAGGGTCGGCGGGATCTCAACGTGCCGCCCAGATTCGGATGAACGCTCCCCTGTTGATGAAACCGAGTTCGGCTTTATCCGAACTGAGGACGACGTCGAAGACGGGGCGCTCGACTCAGGCGCCGCGGAAGCGAGATGGGGAGTTGATTCTCAGGTTGACAGGCTGTCATCCGTGACGTAAGTTGACGTCGTGTCAACCAAGCGTGACGAAACCCGAGCACGTCTCCTCGATGGCGCCCGCCGTTTGCTTGTCGAACGGGGCTATCACGGCGTCACGATCGACGAGATCGCGAAGGAAGCGGGCGTTTCTCGCCAAGCGGTGTATGCGTACCACTTCGGTTCCAAGTCGGAGTTCCTGATCGCCCTGCTGGTGCACGTGGAGGCCGTCGAGGGGATCGCAGAACTCCTGCGACCGTCTGATGCTGCCCCGTCGGGCATGGACGCACTCCGCGAAGCGGTGACAGCGACCGCTGAGTTCGAGCGTCGAGTCAACGATGTCGCCACCATGCTGTTAGCAGCCCGCAGCACCGACGAAGCTGCCGCTGCGACTTGGGCCGACCGGATGGCCCGCAAACGGGCCGGCATCGGCCGGCTCGTGTCGAGATTGGCCGAAGAGGGCGACCTCCGGCCTGACTGGACGCCCGAAGACGCGGCGGACCTTGCGTACGCACTGCTCTCATCTCAAGTGTTCGATGTACTCGTGTCGGAGCGGGGCTGGTCCGTCGACCAGTACGCAGCACGGATCTGGCGGGCGCTCGCGTCCGCGATCGTGGCGGTACCGGCCGATCCGGTTAGAACGAGAGCAGGAGAAATCTGAGATGTGGAAGACGGAACATTCTGAGGTCACGACAGCGTCGCCGGAGGCTGTCTGGCGGGTCGCGACGGCCGTGGCGGATTGGCCGACGTGGAATCCGGGCTATTCAGCGGCCACGCTCGACGGCCCACCGAGCAAAGGCACCGCCGGGACCGTGACTCTGCCGAACGGCATGCATCGCCCGTTTACCGTCGTCGATGCCCATTCAGGCTCTGCGTTTGTCATCGGTGCCAGCGGCCCCGGCGTGCGTCAGCGCTTCATCCACCGGATGGAGCCGCTCGGCAACGGCAAAACCAAGGTGACAATGGCCGCGACCATGGAGGGTGTGCTGTCGCCCGTGTTCGCGCGACTCTTCGGCAAGGTCATCGCCGGCTACACACCGACCGCGGTTCGCCAGCTTGTCGCGAAGGCCGAGGCGAGCGGGGCGTAACGCGCGGACCCGCCCTCATCGCGGGCTTCCTACGTATCCTGGATCCGTAATCAGGGCCGCTCGACAGATCGCGCGGACACTGGCTTCGCGCCTGCGCGCGTCGCAGCCAGATCGGGCCCCACGAGCCGGCGCCCTATACGCTCAACACGCTCCGAGCTGAGCAGCGATTTGATCCAGCAACTCGTCCTGCCCTCCCGGCCCCCCATCGGCCGAAGAGCGAGCATAGCGGGTCAGGTGCTCTCGCCTCTCGGCTGGGCCCCCCACGTCGGACGGTCGAGCGGATTACGATCGGCAAACGGGAGTCAGATGCAATGTTTCGGCCGGACGGCGCGAAAACCTTGAATCGTCACTCCCATACAACGTGCTGGTGGTGAGCCCGGTGGGATTCGAACCCACGACACGAGGATTAAAAGTCCCCTGCTCTGCCACTGAGCTACGGGCCCACGCGAAGGGTAGCGGATGGGCCGACGGACCCGGACCCCGCTCTCCCGCCTTACACCCCGAGCGAGTCGAGAACGTCGTCCCACACCTCGAAAATGACGAAGTGGCCATAGTCGGGTAGCAGACGCACCTCGCCGTGTGGGACAAGCGTTGCCAGCCACTGGCCGCCCTCTGGATTACCGGCATCCTGTTCTCCGAGCCAGAAGGTCGCCGGGCAGCGGACGGCACCGGTATCGATCTCCCACTGGGGCATTCGCACCACGTTGTCCCTTGCCCAGCCGGCCTGCCCTTGGCGTAAGGACTCCCTCAACGTCGGGACGAGAACGGCATCGAACCCGTCGTCCAGCGCTCGACGATCAGCGATCCCGGCGGCAGCCCGCCAGTAGGCGAGGAGTCCCGCATCGTCGATCGCGAGCTGCCGCTCAACGTACGGTCGGTCCGCCTCGGCGAGCAGTCGCTCCGCTTCTTGATCATCAGTGCCGGCCAGCAGGACGCCCCGCTGCTCGGGCTCGCTGAGTAGGGCCCATGTCTTTGTCCCAGGCTCGATCGGACCGTCGCTGCCTCCGGTTGCCATCGCCGAGACCCGATCCGGAAGGTACGCCGCAGTCCCCACCGCGTACCCCGCGCCGGACGACTGCCCCATGACGGCAAAGGTGGGCGCGCCGAGATGGTCGGCAACGGCAGCGGCATCCGCGGCGACACTTGCGAAATCGAACCGATGGAGGGTCGACCCGCCATAACCGGGTCGATCGAATGCGGCAAGTCGCACGCCACGACGAGCGGACCGAGCATCGAGATAGTCGATGTCGAGTCGACTCGACGGCGAGCCATGCATGTAGATCACCAGAGGGCCGTTATTGGCTCCCGCGATCCGCACGCAGACCGTCCGCCCATCGTCGCGCTTCAGGTCGATGTCGCGTGGCATCCTCACTCCGGTCCTGGGCTCGGACTCCCAGCTGTGCAGACTGAGCGGTGGGTCGGCGCGTCAGCCCCGCTCGAACACCTCGGGGTTGACCGGCGTCGGGAGCCGCTCGC
>JBDTOF010000040.1:0-2268 GCA_039933375.1 Chloroflexota bacterium | reverse complement strand
ACGTTGGCGGCGTTGCGCCTGGCCGAGCTGGGCCAGCCCCGGCCATATGTCGTCGGCACGGTGCACTCGTCGCGCATCCGGTCCACCGAGGACGTCGCGCTCCTCCGTCAGCTGACGCCGCGGATGGATCACGTCATCGCCGTCTCGACCTCGATCATCTACAAGATCGATCACGAAGGTCGTCACGGTGCGCCGGTCAGCCTGATCTACAACGGCATCGACCTCCAGCGCTACGACGACCTGATTCCGTGCTGCACGCTTCGAGAGGAGTACGGGCTGCCCCCCGAGGGTCCGATGGTGGGCGTGGTGGCCCGTCTCGAAGCTGAGAAAGGTCACCCGACGCTGCTCAATGCCTGGCCGCAGGTCCTGGCGCAGTTCCCGGACGCTACGCTGCTGGTCATCGGCGAGGGGAGCCGCGAGTCCGCCCTCAAGGAGCAGGCCACGGAACTCGGAATCTCCGATTCGGTGATCTTCACGGGTCGCCGAGACGATGTGCCGGCCGTCACCAAGTCCCTCGATGTCGCGGTCCTGCCGTCCTATCGAGAGGCGCAGGGTCTCACGATTCTCGAGGCGATGGCCCTCTCCCGACCGGTCGTGGCATCCAACGTCGGCGGCATTCCCGAGATGATCGAGGATGGCAAGACGGGCCTCCTCGTCCCTCCCCACGATCCCTCCGCCCTGGCGGACGCCATCGTCCGGCTGCTGGTCGATCATCCCCTGGCCGATACGCTCGGTCGGGCGGGCCATGCCCTCGTCCACGATCGCTTCTGCGTGGAGCTCATGGTCCGCGCCGTCGAGTCGATCTACGACGAGTCGGTCATGCGCGTCGGCGAACTGGCCGGCTAGGACCATCGGGGGCCTGCAGGCCCTGATCCCGCGCCCCTAGGATGGGGCGATGACCGCCGGGCGCACGCCGATTCGCCTTACCACGCTTCGCCCCATGCGCGACGGCGCGATCGTGGCCTGCGTGGTCCTGGCGTTGGCGCACTTCATGGGGATCGTTGCGACGGGCGTGGATGCGCATTCCTACTGGGCCTCCAACCCGTTCGATCCGTACGGTGCGATCCGGCCCGGCCAGCAGGACGCCTACTTCTACGCCCCGGTGTTCACGCAACTGCTGGGGCCGCTCCATCTCCTGCCATGGCCGGTGTTCATCGGCCTGTGGACCCTGCTGCTCAGCGCGGCGCTCGTCTGGATGACCGGGCTGTGGGCAGGCTTCGCGATCCTTTTCGTCCCCGTGTTCGTCGATCTTTCGGTCGGGAATATCCACTTGCTGCTCGCAGCGGCCGTCGTCGGCGGGTTTCGCTGGCCATGGCTGTGGTCATTTCCACTGCTCACCAAGGTGACCCCCGGTGTCGGGCTGCTCTGGTTCGTTGTCCGTCGGGAGTGGCGGAACCTGGGCATGGCGATTGGTGCCACCGCTCTTGTGTCAGTCGTCTCATTTGTCGTGGCGCCCGGGCTGTGGTTCCAGTGGGTGGGGACTCTCAGTGGGGCGGTCGGCCAGCCTGACCATGCATTCATCGTGCCCGTGCCCATCGCAGTGCGGCTCATCCCGGCTGCAGGACTCGTCATCTGGGGGGCACGCACGGATCGACGCTGGACGGTGGTCGTGGCGGCGATGCTCGCTCTGCCCATCCTCTGGATCAACGGCTTGGCCATGCTGGTCGGGGTTCTCGCGCTCGTTCCGGACGCGATGGGCGCGACGCCGGCGGCGCGCTGGCTGGCCAGCCTTGGCCGGCGCTCCCGGACGTCTGCGGACGGATGACCGTCATCGCGCCACCTCGTTCCCGCCTGGATCTGCTGCTCCGTCCCACGCTCCCGGAGCTCTGGCTCTTCCTTGCCGTCGCGTTGCCGGTGCTTGCCGGGCTCCTCGCGACCCTTCCAACCGTCGATCTCGCCTACCAGTTGCGGGCCGGCTCCGAAATCCTCGACGGACAGGGCATCCCGACATCTGACACGTGGACCTTCACCGCCGCCGGACTGCCGTGGCTTGATCAGCAGTGGGGCGCCCAGGTGTTCCTGGCGCAGGTGTATCAAGCTGCCGGATGGACCGGCCTGGCCATCGTTCGGGCGGTGTCGGTCGGCCTCGTCAGCGGCCTGATCCTGGTTGCGATCCGGCAGCGAGCGCCCGGTTTCCGTCCTCGGACCGCCGCGCTGCTCACGCTCGGAGCCTTTGTGGTGACCGCCCCGGCGCTGGCGCTTCGCCCTCAACTGCTGGGGATGGTCCTGTTCGCCGCGACGCTGGCGATCCTTTCCGGGCGACGGATG
>JBDTOF010000039.1:0-1963 GCA_039933375.1 Chloroflexota bacterium | reverse complement strand
TCAGACACCCCGGAGCCGGCGACCGGCTTCCGTGGCCCACTCCTTGGCTTCCATCTCGACGAGCTCGGGGCGCCGCTGCCACAGCTGATTGACGGTGACGTCGACATCACCACGGCGATCGAGCGAATGCACCGCGAGGGCATTGACTGCTTCCTGGTGACCGTGAACGGCGAGTTGGCCGGGATCTTCACCGACCGTGATGCGCTCCTGAAGCTGGCTGGACGAGATCCTGTGCACCGACCCATTTCTGAGTTCATGACCGCGGATCCCGTGGTCCTCCGCCACGATGATCCGATCGCCGTGGCGATCCACAAAATGGCCGTTGGTGGCTTCCGGCACGTCCCCATCGTCCAGGACGGCCGTCCGATCGCGGTTGTCTCGGCGAGCGACATCTTCCGGCACATCGCCACGCGCCTCTCCTGAGGCAGGAGCCTTCATGGGCCACGATCCGGTCCAGTCGGCGATCCCGGACAGCCGGTATGGCGAACGCCTGGTCCGCGCCCAGGAGCTGGTGAGGGACGGCGGAGCCCGAGCGATGCTCATCGGGCACGGCGCCGACCTGCGCTATCTGACGGGCTACCAGACCTGGCCCACCGAGCGCCTCACGATGCTCGTCATCCCGGCGAAGGGCGATCCTTTCCTCGTCGCTCCAGCCCTCGAGGCAATGGCGGCTGCGGACAGCCCGGCTGGACGGGTCGCGGGACTTCCGGTCGTCGCCTGGGGCGAGACCGACGACCCGTATGCGATGGTGGCCTTACGTCTCGGGGAGGCCTCCGCGTCGGCCGCTGGGTCGGATGGTCCGGTGCTGATCAGCGACCGCCTCTGGGCGATGCACGTCCTCGCCTTCGAGAAGGCCCTGCCCGGGATGCCAATGGGGCTGGCGAGCACGCGGCTGCGAGAGCTGCGGATGATCAAGGACCCTCACGAGATCGCGCTGCTGCGACAGGCGGCCCGCGCGGCCGATCGAGTCGTCACGCAGATCGCGGCCGGCCGTCTGGTCGGGCGCACCGAGGCCGACGTCAGTGCCGAGGTCCGGGATCGCCTCGTGGCCGAGGGTCATGAGACGGCCGAGTTCGCCATCGTGGCGTCGGGCCCGAACTCGGCCTCGCCACACCACGAAGCCGGCGGGCGCGTCATCGCACCAGGAGATCCGATCGTGCTCGACATCGGGGGCACACTCGGTGGCTACTGCTCCGACACGACACGGACGCTGTGGGTCACGGGCGGAGATCCCGCCCACGGGCCCACACCGGAATTCCGGCGCCTCTTCAAACTGCTCCAGGAGGCACAGGCGTCGGCCACGACAGCCGTTCGGCCCGGCATCCCGTGCGAGCAGCTCGATGCGGTGGCCCGGGGGATCATCTCGGCCGGCGGGCACGGGCCCGAGTTCATCCACCGACTCGGGCATGGCATCGGCCTCGAAACCCACGAGGAGCCGTACCTGGTGACCGGCAACGCCGAGCTCCTCCGTGAAGGGACGGTCTTCAGCGTCGAGCCGGGGATCTACCAGGCCGGCCGGTACGGAGCGCGGATCGAGGACATCGTCGTCTGCGGTCCAACGGGACCCGACGTCCTCAACCAGTCGGATCGCGACCTGTGGGTCGTTCCGGGCTGAGAAGGCCGTCCCGGGTATGATCCGGGGAGGGCGACAGCCCGAGAGTTAGCCCAAGACGAGCACCATGACACACCTTCCGCGGCGATCCATCGCCGCTCAACCTGGGCAGGCAACTGCCGCGCCAGCACCGTGAGTCGCCGCGCCCACCATCCGGCGAGGGGTCACAGCCGAACCACCAGGGGCACGGGATCCGGCGATGGCAAAGCCGATCGCCCTGCTGGCGAGCCCGGGGCCGAGGATCGAGCCACAGATGATCCGTCGGCGGCCGACGTCGAGCGGCATCCTCGCGACGTGACCTTCGAGTCAGCCGGTGAGCGGCCCGAGACGGCCACCGAACATCGCGAACGG
>JBDTOF010000038.1:0-2952 GCA_039933375.1 Chloroflexota bacterium | reverse complement strand
CCCAATGGCCGACTTCGGGGTCCACGGCTTTCCTGCTGATCTCAATCCCTCCGATCCCCTGGAGCGGTACCGGGAGGTTCTCGAGGTCCTGCCCCCGCAGTTTTCGACCGTTTGGATCAGCGACCATATGCAATTCGGCCATGAGGCGACCGTCGAGGGCTGGACTACTCTGACGTACCTCGCGGCGTTGTTCCCGCGCTACACGTACGGGCACCTCGTCCTCAGCCAGAGCTACAGAAATCCAGCGCTGTTGGCCAAGATGGCCGCGACGCTGCAGCTCTTCAGCGGGGGGCGATACATCCTCGGGATGGGTGCCGGGTGGCACGAGGAGGAGTATCGATCGTTCGGATTCGAATACCCGAGGTCGGGGGTGAGGGTCGCGCAACTCGGTGAGGCGATCGAGATCATGCGCACGATGTGGACGACCACGCCTGCCACCTTCCATGGCGAGCACTACTCCATCGACGACGCGTTTTGCGTGCCGAGGCCCGATCCAAGGATCCCGATCCTGGTCGGAACGAATGGACCCAAGGCGCTCGCGATCGCGGCACGATTGGCCGACATGTGGTGTTGGGATGGCCCGCTGGATGACACGTACCTCCGGCCGCTCGAGATCCTCCGGGGCCACTGCAAGGCGATCGGCCGACCGTTTGACGAGATCACCTTGACCTCCGAGCTGACCATCGAGCTTCCGGACGATCCCTCGAAGTTCGAGCCGACCTTCACGCACCCCTTCTACGGCGACGCGGTCGTGTTCCGACTCCTCGGCCCGCGACCTACGGATGTCATTCAGGATATTGAACGGCTGGTCGATGTTGGTGTTCGCCATTTGATCCTCAACTTCAATGACATGACGACCTTTACCCGGTTCCTGGCGGACGTCGTCCCGCACGTGCGACTCGAAACCCGCAAGTGAGGCGGAGGGTCTCGGGGGTCCGTTACCAGACCGTTGCGCGGAGTAGAGTGCGCGGCGATGCACGTACTGACGCCTCCGGCGCGACCCCTCAGCTTTGGGCTGATGTACCTCCAGGCCGCCCCGTTCGACGAAATCATCGAGCGCGTCGTCCATGGAGAGGAGATGGGCTTCGACAGCCTCTGGGTCGCGGATCACATGACCGGCCAGTACCCGACCCTGATCGCCTACGAGGCCTGGGCGCTTCTCGGCGCGATCGCCATCGTCACCAAACGGGCCCGAATCGGCCCACTCGTGACGCCGATCGCGTTCCGCCACCCATCTCTGCTCGCGATGTCCGCCGTGACCGTGGATCATGCGTCGGGCGGGCGCCTCGAGATCGGTCTGGGGATCGGTGGCGCGCCGGTGGACGGGACCGTGGTGGGAACCGAGGACTGGCCGGGTCCAGAACGCGTCGCCCGGCTCGAGGAGCAGGTCGTGATCCTCGACCGTCTTCTTCGGGGCGATCGGATCGAAGACCACACGGGTTACTACCCGACGGCCGGCGCGGTGGTCGCGAAGTCACT
Organism: Chloroflexota bacterium; assembly: GCA_039933375.1. Lineage (GTDB taxonomy): Bacteria > Chloroflexota > Limnocylindria > Limnocylindrales > CSP1-4 > UBA5189. The sequence continues at coordinate 1,473 of JBDTOF010000038.1, read as the reverse complement.
CCAGAATCCGCGTCCCCCGCTTGTGATCGCGGGGGCTGGCCCACGCTTGCTGGACCTTGCTGCGCGGCGCGGCGACGCCTGGAACACGCTCGGAGGTCAGCCCATGCGTGGCAGTGGCCTCCCGGCCGTCTCGCTGGATGAGGCGGTGGCCACGACGGCCCGCCACGTGTCCGCCCTCGAGGAGGCTTGTGAGCGAGCGGGCCGGCATCCCGATTCGATTCGCCGGATGCTCCTCGCCTATCGGGTCGACCCGCAGGTCTTGACGTCGGCGGACGCGTTCACCGACTACATCGGCCGGTACCGGGAGATCGGGGTGGACGAGTTCGTCTTCTACTGGCCGGTGGATCCAGAGCGATTCGAGCGGGTACCGAGGTTGGAGCAGGCTCTCGAACGGATCGCGGCCGAGGCGATCCCGGCCCTCCGCGCGGCGGAGTAGTCGATCGGGCGGAACGAGGCGGTCGTTAGGGCGACCCGAACGTCCCATCGACCGATGCGGCCGCATAGGCTATGCTGCACCCTCGAGTTAGATGGGCGCTCCGGTCAGCGCCCCGGTCCAGACCGCTGATTTCGATCCCTTTGTTGCCCTGACCGGGCCCCGCGCGAGCGGGAGGGCCCCCGTCAGGAGCAATACCCCGTGTCCTTCGATCAACTTGGGCTGACGCCCGAGCTCCTCCGCGCTGTCGCGGACCAGGGCTACACCGAGCCCACCCCTGTCCAGGCCCAGGCCATTCCGCTGATCCTCGAGGGTCGCGATGTCCTCGCCGGCGCCCAGACCGGAACCGGCAAGACCGCGGCGTTCGTGCTGCCGATCCTGCAACGCCTCCATGCCAACCCGTCGCGGGCCGAGCTGGCCACCCCGAGCACCGGCGCGGCCGCGTTCAATGGCCATGGCCCGGCCGGGCGGCGTGCACCGCGGCGCCCGATCCGCGTCCTCGTCCTCGTGCCGACGCGTGAGCTGGCGCTGCAGGTCGAGGAGAGCGTCCGCATCTATGGCGCCCAGCGGCCCATTCGGTCCGTGCCCATCTATGGCGGTGTCGGCTACGACGCCCAGTTCCGCGCCCTCCGCGGTGGGGCCGAGATCGTCGTGGCCACTCCCGGCCGGCTCCTCGATCACATCGGGCAGGGAACCGTGGACCTGAGTGCAGTCGAGATCCTCGTCCTCGACGAAGCGGATCGAATGCTCGACATGGGTTTCATCCGGGACATTCGCAAGGTCCTCAACATCCTGCCGCGAGATCGCCAGAACCTGCTCTTCTCAGCCACGTTCTCGGATGACATCCGCGGCCTGGCCGAAGGCTTCCTGCGGGACCCGGCGACGGTCCAGGTGACGCCTCGCAACACCGCGACCCAACTCGTCCGCCAGCTCGTCATCCGGGTCGATCGAGAGCGAAAGCGCGATCTCCTCCGCGAGCTCGTCGCGTCCGGTCGGATCGACCAGGCCCTCGTCTTCACGCGGACCAAGCACGGCGCGAA
>JBDTOF010000037.1:0-2201 GCA_039933375.1 Chloroflexota bacterium | reverse complement strand
CTCAACCAGTTCTACAACGGCTTCCCGAACAGCCCGATCTGCGACGTGCCGAAGGGCGCGCTCGGTCCGATCGTGGCGCGGTTCGACCAGATGAAGTCGCCCTACGCCGCCCTGCTCTGGGGTCTGGTCCTGCCCCTCGACACGCTCGACGTTCCAACGATCCAGACCTTCTTCGCTCAGCGTGGGGAGACCACCAACCCGGAACTCCAGTGCGCCCGGCCGACGGCCGCGCCACCCACCGCCGCGCCATCGACTCCAGCGCCCCCGACGCCTGAGCCGACGCCCGGTCCGAGCTGAGCCGACGGCAATGCGGCTCTTCGCGTTCCTGGACGAGGACGGGCCCGCGATCGGACTTCTGACCGACCACGATCGTGTCATTCGCCTCCGGACCGTCGATGGCGGGCTGGATCTGGCGCTGGCCGAGGATCGACTTGCCGAGCTTCTCTCGGAGGCGACTCACGTTGCTGCCGCGGCCGACGCCTCGGCGGGAGTCCCTGTCGCCGAGCTGGAACCCCTGCCCGTGATCGAATTCCCGGGCAAGATCGTCTGCGTCGGGCTCAACTATGCCGACCACGTCAGCGAGGGCGGGCGGGCGGCGCCACAACGTCCGATGCTGTTCGCCAAGTTCGGTAATACGGTCGTCGGTGAAGGCGAACCGATCATCCGACCCGAGGGCACCCAGGCCCTCGATCTCGAGGTCGAGCTGGGCGTCGTGATCGGGCGGCGCGCCCGGCGTGTGCGTGCCGCCGACGCGTTCTCCCACATCGCCGGCTACATCGTCGTCAACGACGTCTCGGCGCGGGACTGGCAGGGCAACCCCCAGGCGCTCGCGCCGGGCGAGAAGGGCGACGGGCAATGGCTCCGGGCCAAGGGCTCGGACACGTTCCTGCCGGTCGGGCCCTTCTTTGCGACGCCGTCCGGATTTGACCCCGCCGACGGCCACCGGATCCAAAGCTGGCGGATTCCGGCAAGCGGCCCGGACGCTGGATCAGCGGTCCTGATGCAGGATGGGAACACCGCGGAGATGCTCTGGGCCGTCCCGAGCCTGATCGAGTTCATCACCCGCCAGATCACCCTGGAGCCGGGCGATGTCATCGCAACGGGCACTCCGGCCGGCGTCGGCGTCTTTCGGGACCCGCCGGTCTTCCTGGAACCGGGGGATCGAGTTCGCTGCCAGGTGGATGCCGTCGGAACGGTGGAGAATCCAGTCATCGACTGGTCCGACGCGGCCCCGGACAAGATCGACTGACAATTCCCGATCGCCGGCATCGGCTGGCGATCGAGCTCGAAGGAGGCGTGGCCATGCGGGCACTCGTGAAAACCCAGGCCGGCCCAGGGCTGTCGCTCGAGGACGTGCCCGAGCCGCAGGTGGGGATCAACGACGTCCTCGTGCGGGTCCACAAGACGGGGATCTGCGGGACCGACCTCCATATCGAGGCCTGGGATCCGTGGGCCGCCAAGACCATCAAACCGCCGCTCGTCGTCGGCCATGAGTTCGTCGGCGAGGTCGTTGAGGTCGGGGCAAACGTGTCCGATTTCCACCCCGGTGACCTCGTCAGCGGCGAGGGGCACGTCGTGTGCGGCCGGTGTCGGCATTGCCTGGCCGGCCGGCGCCACCTGTGCGCCCATACGATCGGCCTCGGGGTTGGCCGTGACGGAGCTTTTGCCGAATTCGTGGCCCTTCCGATGGCCAACATCTGGCATCACTGGCCGGGCATCGATGAAGAAGTCGCCGCGATCTTCGACCCGTTCGGCAACGCGGTCCACACGGCGCTCGCCTTCCCGATCCTCGGCGAGGACGTCCTCGTCAGTGGCGCCGGACCGATCGGGCTGATGGCCACGGCCGTCGCCCGTCACGCCGGAGCGCGGCACATCGTGGTCTCCGAACCGAACGCCTATCGGCGCGAGCTGGCGACCCGGATGGGCGCGACCATCACGGTTGATCCGACCCAGCGTGATCTCCGTGACGTCCAGGCGGAGCTCGGCATGGTCGAAGGCTTCGACGTGGCGATGGAGATGTCCGGGAATGCCGTGGCGCTTCGGACCGCGATCGCCAACATGGCCCACGGCGGCGGGGTGGCGATCCTGGGCATTCCGACCGCGGAGATCTCGATCGATGTCAACGAAATCGTCTTCAAGATGCTCACCCTGCGGGGCATCTACGGCCGGGAGATGTACGAGACCTGGTACAAGATGACGGT
>JBDTOF010000036.1:0-3100 GCA_039933375.1 Chloroflexota bacterium | reverse complement strand
GACGAAGAGCTCGATCGCGCTCAGCAGGCGGACGAGTGGACGGCGCGGCAGGTCGTCCACCACCTCGCCGACGGCGAGGCGATGTCCTACACGCGACTTCGCCGGCTCGTGGCCGATGACGTGCCGGTGATCCAGGGCTACGACGAGCCGACGTTCGCGAGGCGTCTCCACTACGACCGCCCGATCGCGGCCTCGCTCGCGGTGGTGCGCGCGGTGCGCGAGGCGAGCCAGGAGCTCATGGCCGTCATGACGCCCGAGGACTGGGCGAAGACCGGTATCCACAGTGAGCACGGAACGTATTCGATCGACTACTGGCTCGAGCTCTACGCAGAGCACGTCCACGAGCACGCCGACCAGATCCGCAGAGCTCGCGCCGGGGACTGACCCGCTCGCGCCCTGCGCCCCTGATCCTCGACGGCGACTCCGTGCCCTGCCAAGATGCAGCGGTCTCATGGCCCTGCCAATCGGTCCCGCGGTCGCGTTCCTGTTCACCGACATCGAAGGCTCGACCAAATCGGAGCGTTCTGTCGGCTCCGCCGTGTGGGCGGCGCTGGTCGCGCGCCACGACAAGCTGCTTCGAGCGGCCATTGAGGGGTCGGGCGGCGTCGTGGTCAAGACCGAGGGCGATGCCTTCTTCGCCGCTTTCGAGTCGCCGGTCGCCGCGATTACGGCGGCGGTGACGGCCCAACGCGCGATTGCCGCCGAGCCCTGGTCGGCCGATCTCCCGATCCAGGTTCGTATGGGCATCCACCTCGGAGCGGGGGTCCTCCGATCGGTCAGCACCACCGAGCCCGAGGACTACGTCGGTATTGACGTCAACTACGCGGCGCGGATCGCCGCAGCCGGCAACGGCGGCCAGATCGTCCTGACCAATGCCCTCGTCGGAGCCCTCCCCCGCGACCTCGGGCGGCTGGAAGGACTGAGCGACGTCGATCTGGTGGACGACGGTCCGCGGACGGTCAAGGACTTCGAGGAGCCGGCCCGCCTGTATCGACTGGTCGTTCCTGGCGCGGCAGCCGACGAGCGCCCATTGCGGACCCTCGACGTGCCCTCGAACCTGCCCGGCGACGTAACGACGCTCGTGGGACGCGAGGCCGAGATCGATGAGTTGCGCGAGGTGCTCTCCGGCAGCCGCATCGTCACCCTGACCGGGCCCGGCGGGAGCGGCAAGACTCGGCTCGGACTCGGCGTCGCCCAAGCCGTGCGGACTCAGTTCCCCCACGGTGTCTGGTTCATCGATCTGGCGACGGTCAGGGACCCGGGCCTGCTCGAGTCGACCATCGCGGTCACCCTCGACGTCCGGGAGTCGGCGACCAGCGGGATCGCGGAGGTGCTCGGCGCCTACCTTCGGGATCGAACGATGCTGCTGGTGCTGGACAACCTCGAGCAACTCCTGCCGGATGCCGCTCAGATCGCCTCGCGCCTCGTCCGGTCGGCACCGAGCCTTCGCCTGCTGGTGACGAGTCGCGAGCTGCTCCGGATCTCCGGCGAGCAGGGCTATCCGGTTCCGCCCCTGGACCCCGATGCATCGGTCGCGCTGTTCATCGATCGCGCCAGGGCGCTGCGCCCTGACTTCGAAGCCGCTGGAGATGCGCTCGTCGCCATTCGCGCCATCTGCGAGCGTCTTGGCGGGTTGCCACTCGCGATCGAGCTCGCTGCGGCCCGGACGCGGATGCTGAACCCGGCGATGATCCTCGAACGCCTGGGCAGGAGCCTCGATCTCAGCAGCGGCAATCGGGATCTTCCGGAGCGGCAGCGGACCCTTCGCGGTGCCATCTCCTGGAGCTTCGAACTCCTGTCAGATGACGAGAAGCGCTTGTTCGCCCAGGCTCGGCGTCTTCGCCGGTGGCGGAACGATCGAGGCCGCAGTGGCGGTGGCCGATCCGGTCGACGATCTGGGCATCGACATCTTCGCCGGCCTTGAATCGCTGGCCGACAAGAGCTTTGTCCGCATCGATACGGGAGGTACGGCGGCAGGCGCTCGCGCGGGCGGCGAGGGCCCGGATGCCATTGCGGCCGAGCCCAGATTTTCCCTTCATCCTTTGCTGCGCGAGTACGCCCTCGAATGCCTGGAGACATCAGGCGAGCGGCCGTTGGTCGAGTCCAGGTTCGCCGATGTGTTCATCGCCCTGGCCGAGCGTACCGGCTCGGAGATCCTCAGCGTGGGGGCAGAAGCGAGCCTGTCGCTCCTGGATCGCGAGGAGCGCAATCTGCGAGCGGCGATCGACTGGTCGCTGGCGAAGGACCGGGCGGACGGTGGGCTCCGGATCATCGGCGCAGTGTGGCGTTGGTTCCAGCAACGTGGCCGACTCCGGGAGAACCTGGCGCTGCTCGGCCAGTTGCTCGCGAGACCTGCGGTTGACCGGCGCGTCCGGATCACCGGGCTGACCGCGCAGGGTGGCCTCGCCTACTGGATGAACGATTTCGACCTGGCCCGCACGGCCTACGAGGAACGGCTCGATCTCGCGACCGCCACCGGCGACCCGCTGCTGATGGCCGACGCGCACTACGACATCGGCTTCATGTTCATGGTGTCCCAGGAGGCTTCTCGCCTCCGTGAGCATGAGCAGCTGGCCATCGATCTGTATACCGCGGCGGGGCGTGAGGACGGAGTTCTTCGAGCCCGGCAAGCGCTTGTTCTCGCGGTCTTTCTGGACGGCGACTATGCCGCCGCCCAGTCGCTCGAGGAGGAGAACCTCGCGGTGTTCCGACGGACCGGATCGCAGTTCCAGATCGCGGACAGCATGACGCTCCTCTCGGGGGTCCACTGGCGGCTTGGCGACTTCGCCGCGGCGCGTCTCAGAGTGGCGGAATCCCTGCAGTTCTTCGTCGAGATCGACAGTTTCTCCGGCCTCGCCCGAGCCCTCGGGATGGTCGCCATCATCCTGCTCACCGAACCCGGGAGCGACCATGACCGCGAATTCGGGGCTCAGGTGACGGGAGCGACGTATCGGCTCGTTCGCGATCATGGCGTGATGCTCGCCCCCGTCAAGGTCCTCCATCTCCCGGACCCGATTGACCTTGCAAATGAGCTGTTCGGGGAGGCGCGCGCAGCGGAGCTGATGGCCGAAGGCGCCGCGATTTCGATCAGGGACCTCAT
>JBDTOF010000035.1:0-3178 GCA_039933375.1 Chloroflexota bacterium | reverse complement strand
GCGTGAGTTCGTCATCCGGGAGGCCCTGGATCACGAGGCCGCTGATCGCACCGACGACGGCTCCGGGCGTCTCGAAGCGCAACGGGAACACCCCGACGAGGTAGTCCCGGGCTGTCGCCAGCTCGGCAGCGGTCACCGGCTCGCCCCGGATCCCGTCGAGCTCGGTCAGCAGATCGACCAGTGCGGGAACCGTCACGTCCGTGTTCACCGCCGCGCGCGCCGAGAACGGCCCCGCAGACCGCCGGAAGTCGAACCCGGCGCCCGCGCCGTAGGTGTAGCCCTTCTCCTCGCGCAATTTGCGATTCAATCGTGATCCGAATAGACCACCGAGCAGGGCCGACATGACCGAGACAGCGTGGAAATCCGGGATCAGTCGGGGCAGGCCGGGATGACCGACCCGAATCTCGGTCTGTACGGCACCTGGCCGATCCACGACGTGGATGCGGCGCGACCGGGATGCGGGCGAGTCATCCGGGAGACCCGGGGTCATGGCGAATGGGTCCGCGCGCCAGCCCCCAAATCGGTTCTTGGCCAAGACCGGGATGTCGAGTCCAGTGAGGTCGCCACCAACGATCAGCGTCATTCGGGCCGGGTCGAAGAGACGTGCCCACGCCTGGCGAACGCGTGTCACGTCCATGCCCTCGACGGTTTCGCGAACACCGCCGGCAGAGCGTCGGTATGGCGATGTGGCCGAGTAGATCGTCTCGACGAAGGTCTGCTCAGCGAGGCGACCCGGATCTGCTGCGGCCTGCAGCAGGTCGTTAAGGCGCTCGTCGCGCAGTCGATCGATCTCGGCCGCGGGAAACGTCGGTCCTTCCATCACCTCGGCGACAAGGTCGAGCAGTGCCGGAAAGCGGGCAGCCGCGACGTCCATCGAGACGGACAGCGCGTCCCAGCCCGCCTCAACGTGGAGCGAGGCACCCAGTCGTTCGGTGGCCTCTACGAGCTGCACGGCATCGTATCTGGCCGTGCCTTCGGTGATCGCGTGGGCCATCAGTACCGTGGCGCCGGCATCGCTCTCCGGATCGCCGGTGGCGCCGCCGGTAACGACCAGCGCGCCAGCGATCATCGGTCGGTTCGGAAGATGGACGGTGATGACCGAGAGGCCGTTGCCGAGTCGGGTTCGGTCAAACTCCGGAAAGACGTACGCCCGCGGGACGCCAGATGTCGGCCGCTCCGCGATTGTCACCGGCCGCCCGCCACCGGAGCCGCTCATGCGACCACCTCGACCGCCAGCTCAGAATCGGCACTGGTCGCCACCGGGAGATAGGTCAGGACGAAGCGGTTGTCCGGCCGGAACACGTCGGCGCAGACGGCGCGAATTTGCTCGGCCGTCACCGACAGGTACCGGGGCAGCATCCGGTTCGCGACATCCGGATCGTCGAACAAGGTTGCGTACATGGACAGGCGGTCCGCCCGCTCCTCCACCCGCTGAAGCGAGCCCAGTTCGTCCGCCTCCACCAGGGCCTTGGCGCGGGCAAGTTCGTCGGCCGACGGCGGCTCCACGCTGATCCGCCGGAGCTCGTCCCAGTAGGCCGCCTCGAGCTTGCCGAGATCCACGCCGGGCCTGGCGGTCGCCCAACCCGCGGTGACGGAGGCGCCCCCGATCAGGCCGAGCGAGAACAGGGTGACATCCTGGGCCAGTTGCTCGTCTCGAACGAGCCGGTGATAGAGCCGACTGCCCTTTCCTCCGGCCAGGATCTGGCCGGCGAGGTCGAGGGCATCGAGTCGCGTGTCGCCGAGCACCGGCGAGCGGAAGCCCCAGAAGATCCGCGGCAGCGGAACCTGATCCTCGACCGTCTCGCGCCGTTCAGATCCGAGGATCGGCGGCAGCGAGAGATCGCCAAGCTGGATCGGGAGCGCGGGATTCGCCGGGATGGCGCCGAAATAGCGCTCGACCCAGGCGCGTACCTGATCGGGCTCCACGTCACCAACGATGCTGATCACCGCATTGTTCGGGGCGTAGTGCGTCCGGAAGAACGCACTCACGTCTTCGAGCGAAGCGGCGTCCAGATCCTCCATCGAACCGATGGTCGGGTGGTGGTAGGGGTGCTCGGCGGGGTAGAGACCCGCCAGAAGCCGCTCGATCCACGAGCCGTAGGGCCGGTTGTCGTAGGACCAGCGCTTTTCGTTCTTGACGACCTCGCGCTGGTTGTCCAGGTTCTCCTGGCTCAAGGCGTCGAGCAGGGAGCCCATCCGGTCCGCCTCGAGCCAGAGGACGAGCTCAAGCTGGTGCGAGGGAACGGTCTCGAAGTAGTTGGTCCGATCGAGCCAGGTCGTTCCGTTCATGGTTCCGCCTGCAGCCTGGATCAGGCCGAAGTGTTCCGCCTTGGCGACGTGGGCCGAGCCCTGGAACATGACGTGCTCGAAGAGGTGCGCAAATCCGGTCTTGCCTGGAGTTTCGTGCCTGGATCCGACCGCATACCAGAGGTTGACCGCCACGACCGGGGCGGAGTGATCCTCGGCGATGACGAGACGCAGCCCGTTGGCGAGGCGCGCGTCGGTGAAGTCGATGGTCAGTCCGGCCATGCGCAGTCAGCACTCCTGGGTCCCGTGGTGGCCGGCGAAGGGTACCGCAGTCGGGCGGAATTCGGCCCGACTCAGCGTCTGATGCAGTCGTATCGCCGAGTGAATACACTGCGCCGGATGCGTGTTCCAATTCGAGCGGTCGCGACGGCCCTCCTGCTTCTAGCCCTATTCCCGGGTTCGGTCGCCGCTCACGCCGAACTGCTGAACTCGACCCCCAAGGCCGATTCAGTACTGATCACGCTCCCGCCATCGATCGCTCTCACCTACAGCGAGCCGCTCCTCCCGACGTCGTCAGTCGAGGTCGTCGATAGCGCGGGCAGTACTGTTGCGAAAGGGTCCGTGGACCCGGCCGACCCGCACGATCTTGTGGCCACATTGTCCACGCTGCCCAACGGAAGGTATGAGGTGCGCTGGACCGCCGCCACCGACGACAGTCACATCGAGCGGGGCACGTTCACGTTCACGGTCGCGATCGCGACACTCGCGCCCGCAACTGAGGCACCGTCGACGCCAGCGGCCAGCCCTGCGGCCGGCGAGACCCCGACGCCAGTGGCCTCCTCGCCTGCAAGCGCTGCGCCAACAGCGGCGCCGGCCGGTTCGCCCGGGGACGCTGCATCGCTCGGGGACGTCCTGATCCCGATCGTCGTGG
>JBDTOF010000034.1:0-5135 GCA_039933375.1 Chloroflexota bacterium | reverse complement strand
AGGAACTCCGGTATCTGGGAACCGGCCAGGCGGAGCCTCCCGAGCTCGCGATCGTTCTGAGCGATCTCCTGCGTCTCCAGCGGCCGTCCGGCAGCGAGGAACAGGCCGGGGTCGCTCCCAGGCGCCGCAGTGTCCAGGATGACCAGGTCGACTCGTTCGATGGGTGACGGATTCACGGCGGCCCAGGATCCGGTCGCAATCCCGGCCCCGATCGCGCGCCCGGCCATCGAGACCACGCCCCGGGCGATCTGTTCCGCTTCGGCAAATCGGACGAGTACCTGTCGTCCGACCGCATCGTGCGAGCAGCCACAGATCGAGTCATGGGCGGAGTTGTCGACGACGCGCCGCCAGGCCAGCTCAAGGAGTCGCTCGGGCCAATGCGGCGCGTACAGGGCGGCGAGTGGCTCGGCGTAGCGGGCGAGTTGTCGCTCAGCCCGAGCGCAGGCAGCCTTGATGTCCGATCGAGCGGAACTGACACCCATCAGCATGTTCGCCCTGGCCCCGGACCGCAGTTCCCCGACCCAGCGGCGAATCGGTGGGTCGTTCTGCTCCCGGCCGCCCGGCTCATGGCTCGTCATGTAGTCCGCCAACGTCTCGAGGCGAACCTGGACACCGGAGCTGCCCTGGTTGAATTGCGCCACGAGGTCGGCCAGGCGAGGCGTCGGAACGGCGTGGTCGGTGCCGTACATCGCAAGGATCGACCGATCCCCATAGAACGACTCGTTGGCCGCCCGGTAGGCCTCGAGCTTCGCGGCAAGGAGGTCGGGGGCGTCGAATAGATGGGCGCCGTTGCCATAGCCACCGACCAGGTACTCCGCAGCAACCTCCGAGCCATCCGGAGCGGCCCACTGGAAGCGGTTCGCGTCGATCGCCATCGGCACGCCGCGCCAGACCACCGCACTGCCGATACCCGCCCGGCGCAGGATCTGTGGCATCTGCGCGATGTGGCCGAACATGTCGGGCAGATAGCCGATTGGCATCGCCCGTCCGAGCGCTTCGGCGCGAGCCCACCCGTATTCGAGGTTGCGGACGATGGTTTCCCCTGACACGAGAAACTCGTCCATCAGGATCTGCCACGGACCGATCGCCAGACGGCGTTCCGCGATCAGTCGGCGAATCAGTGGTTCGGCCTCGGGTCGGACCTCGAGGTAGTCGTCGATCGTCGCAGCCTGGCCATCGAGGGTGAATCGCATCCGCGGATCGGCATCCATTGTTCCGAGGAGCTGATCGATCAGCTCAACCAGCCGCATCCGGAATGTCTGGAATGGCTGATACCACTCGCGGTCCCAGTGAGTGTGCGGTACCAGGTGGACGATCGCCGGCTCGCTCAACGGCCTACCTCGCCTGCAGCAACTGGAGGAACGGCGCGAGCCAGCCTGCGATCGTGGCGACCGCGGCGACGCGTTCTGCGCTCATTGCGCCGGAGTATACGGGCGTCTGAGCGGGTCGGTCGGGCGCCCGTCCACGCGGAGGTCTCCTGCTACGATGACCACTCGCGCCTGACCATCCCGGGGAGTCTCATCCGTGCCGCTCGAATTCCTTCGCCGAAAAGGCAAGCCCTCTGCGCCGATTCCGGAAGCATCCACGCCGCCTGTCGCAGGGGCGCACGGGATGCCGGAGGAAGTCGTGGCGCAGGAGCATCAGCTCCGCCTCAATTACGCTGGCAAGACCAGCGAGGGTGTCCGGATCAAGAGCGGCGCCGCCGCGCTGTCCGACCTGCCCGCGATGCTCGAGGGCATTGCCCAGAGCGAGATCGAGGTCATCGATCCGCTGCCGATCGAGTTCAGCCAGGCCTCACCCACGATCTCCCGGCCGTCCGAGGCGATGCAGTGGTTGAACGCTCACCATGCGTTGTCGCCGATCGGGCGCCATGCGCTGGTGGTGCTCGAGACGATCGATGCGGTGGACCTGGCGTTCGATACGTTCGTCTGCGGTCTGCTCGACGGTGAGATCGACACCACGGGATATCCCCAATACAACGCGATCGTGGGGGGCGTGGCTGCTCACTGGGACGAGGTCACCGGAGATATGGTCGTCAGGGGGGTCGTTGGCTGGGGCGGCCGCGGCGTCCGTGGCGACTCCGATCGCATCGGATCACGACTCCTGACGTCCATCCTATCCAACATCCTCGCCAGCAAGTACTCATTGGGCCTGACCTCGGTCCAGCGCCCTGTGGTGGGGAGCGGACATGGCGGTGTGGTCTGCGCGCATTGCGGATTCCAGTCGGGCCACGAGCGGGCGTTCTATTGCCCGAAGTGCGGCATGCGCCTCCGGCGCGGCTGACAGGCCCGAACCAGAACCGCCAGGACCAATGCCGATCTACGACTACTCCTGCACGACCTGCCAGCACCTCGTCGAGGTGATCCACGGGATCCATGATCCGGGCCCGCGCTTCTGCCCGGCTTGTGGGGTGGAAGGCACCATGCGCAAGGGTTTCTCAACACCAGCGGTTCACTTCAAAGGCAGTGGGTGGGCGAAAAAGGACCGCTCGTCCTCGTCGTCCTCCTCGCGTAAGGGAGCAGATTCGAAGACCCCTGCGACGGACTCGAGCAGTACATCGGCGGGCGGCTCAGATCGTCCCGCCGACTCCAAATCCGGGGCGACCACGGAGGCCACGAAGAGCGCCGCCACGACCGCTGCTGATGGGGGAGACTGAGCATGCCTGCCGCCACCGATTGGATCAGTCTTACCGAGGCGACTGGAATCCTGGCTGCAGCGAATGTCCACTTCAAGTCGTCAACGATCGGGAACTGGGCACGAACAGGCAAGCTCCAGAGCATCAAGCTCGGTGGGCGCCGGTTCGTCCGCCGCGGCGAAGTCAGGGCCCTCATTGCACCGCCTCGGCGGGTGTCGATTGACGCGCTGCAGCCGGGTTTGTTCGAGGATCTTCGGGACTGAACGTGTCGCTAAGTGGCTGGTACAGGCGGATTTCCGCGTTTGTTGCTCGTCATGGGGGTCGTCACTTTCTCGCCATCGTCGATCGCTATAACGCAACCGGCGGGTCATTGCTGGCGGGCGGCCTGGCCTACAGCGCGCTCTTCGCCATCGTCCCGCTCGCCCTCCTCACGGCTGGCCTGACCGGACTGCTCGTCTCGGACCCGGGCGTCCGGAGCCAGGTCGTCCTGACGATTGCCGACGTCCTGCCTCCGTTGCGCGGCCTCCTCGAAGTCATTCTCGAAGAAGCGGCCAGATCGGCCGCCGCGATCTCCGTCATCGGCGGGGCGACGCTCGCCTGGGGAGGAAGTCGCTTCGTCATTGCATTTGAAGAGGCAGTCTCGCGGGTCGTGGGAGGGGCTCGAAAAAGGGGGGTTCTGCAGCGGAATCTGATCGGACTGGTGACCGCCGTCCTCCTCGTCGCCACGGTGATACTGGGCGCCATTCTCACCGGCGTGGGTGCATTCCTCGATGCTGCTGTGGCCGAAAATCAGATCATCGGGCTGTCGCGGGTTGCTCGCGGCGCGCTCGATGCGCTGCCGCTGATCCTCGCCAGCGGCGCGATCGCCCTGGTCTACCGGTTCGTCCCCGAGGAGCGCCCGTCGTGGGGCGCCACGTGGGTCCCGGCGGTCACCATCGGCGTGATCCTGTCGATCAGTGCTCGGCTCTTCGTGTTCATCGCCCCGCGCATGATCGGCGCCGCGGCCACGCTCGGGTCACTTGCCACGGTCTTTGCTGCACTTGCCTGGCTCGGACTGACATTCCAGGCGATTCTGTTCGGAGGTGCCTGGGTGGGTGACCGCCGGGCCGCACGGGTCGACCGGAATCCCCTTGCTGGGGGGTTCTGACGCGCGGGGAGCCCGCCGCCCGCCGGAGCTCGGAAGTCAGCCCTGAGGGGTCCCACAACGCCGGCAGAACCGGGCGGTGGCAGAGAGCGAGATACCGCAGTTCGTGCACGCCTGGACCGCCGCCGGCGATGCCTGGGGCGCCGGCCGGAGGATCTCCTGGCTGGAGGCGGCCCACATCGCATCGCTCGAACGGCCTGAGATCAGAGCGGCCAGGTGATCGACCTGGGGTTCGGTCGGTTTGGGGGGAGGTGCGTCGCCAGAGCTCGCGTCGCGAGTCGTGGGCATCCTGGTCGGCCACCGGGCCCCGGTCGGCCACTGTGGCGGCGTCGACGGGCGTCCCGGGTCGGACGGCCAGACGGGTTGGACGATGGTGTCGGCGCCAGGCGCCGCCGCCGGCGGCAAGGCCTCAGGCTCGATGTCCTCGACAGGCTCGGGCACAGATGCCGGTTCGACGGGCTCGGGCGCCTGGACGAGCTCGGGCGCCGCTGCCGGTTCGACGAGCTCGGGCGCCTCGACGAGCTCCGGCGTCTCGACGGTCTCCGGCGCCTCGACGAGCCCGACTGCCGCCTGCTCGGGCGTCTCAGCCTGGACTGGAGTGTCATACGGCGCCGCGGCACCGACTTCGTGCGACTCTTCGTAGGCGGCGAGCGCCTCGTCGATGCTCTGGCCGGGCGTGAGTCCGTCGACGCCGCCCGGTTCGTCCGCCGCCGGCAGTGCGGTAGCGGCGGGCTCGTCGATCGTTGGAGCCGCTGCATCGTCGGCAGAAGCGGGATCGGCTACTGGGGCCAGGCCGCCTGTGTATCGAAGCAGGCGGGCGGGGTCGATCTCATCGAGTGACAGGGCCGGTTCAGTGACCGCCAGCGGGGAGCAGGTCAGGCAGTGGGCGTCCGCAGCGTTCCAGCAGTTGGCGCACGTGTACTGCCGACACGACATGCAGAAGTTGAACGTGCGATGGAACGCATCGAGCTGATGGTTGGTGATGTGGCGCTCGGACTCGGAGCGCGCCGCTGCCATCGCCTCGTCAATGGACGAGCCATCGGACATCACGAAGTTCTTGAGACCGAGGCCGAGGACCTTCAGGCCGCCCAGTCGGCGCTGGCCGCCAGTGGCTGATTCGAATGTGTAGCGGGTGCCGCATCGCTCGCAGAAGGATTCGGTCAGGATCTCGGTCATCGTTCCCCGGTTCGACGATGCAAAGCCGGCGCGGATGGTCGGCTGCGGCCCGGAGTATAGCCCAGGCTGTGGGCGATCCGATCGCCAGCAAATACTCCGTCGTCCATCCACGGCACTCGCGCCCGCCCGCACGCGGAGCTGTCCGCCCGCACGCGGAGCTGTCCGCCCGCACGCGGAGCT